>CALMWM010000283.1 GCA_937873435.1 uncultured Gallionellaceae bacterium | reverse complement strand
GCAAGACTACGTTTACGCGGAAACCGTGCTTCCCGAGAACTTCGACAAGGTGCGCGGGCAAACCCTGATCAAGGCTCTAGGCAAGGGGCAGCCGCTGCTGTCGAGCTATTTGTCGGGGGGCGGCGTGGCCGGCCTGGCGGACAAGGTCGAGGATGGCCGGCGCGCGGTCACCATCAATGTCGATGAAGTCAGCTCGATCAACGGCATGATCCATCCCGGCGACCGCGTCGACTTGCTGTTCAGCGGGCGCGGCGCTGCCAATGGCAGCAGCGTCACGCCCTTGCTGCAAAACGTCAAGGTGCTGGCTACCGGCGGGCAATACGCGCCGGCCAACGGGCAAGCGGGGCAGGACAAGTTCGGCCTGTCCTATGCCACGCTCACCCTGGACGTTGCGCCCGAGGAGGCGACGCGCATCATCCTGGCGCGCGAAACCGGCGTCCTGACCACCGTCCTGCGCGCGCGCGGCGACCAGCGGAGCGATTTGCCGGCCACGCCGCTGACCTCCGCCCTTCTGTTCGGCGCGGTCGCCCCGACTGGCGGCAAAGTTCCCCGTGCGCCGTTCGATACCGTCACCTACATCATGCGCGGCGAGATGCCCGGCGTGGCGATTTCATTCGAGCTGCCGGTGGGCGAGGTTCACTCCATGGCGCTTCCCGACAGCGAAAGCAAGGCGCCCGCAGCGGGCGCGAACGGCAGCCCGGCCAAGACCAGGCAAGTATCCAAAGGGACGGACAAACAATGAACGCGATACTCCACTTTCTGCGCTGGCTGACCCTGGCGTTGCTGGTTTTTCCCGCCGTTCTTCAGGCGGCGGACGGCGGCGCCGACAAGAAAGAAGCGGTGCCGGAGCGCATCGACCTGTATGCCGGCGAAGTCCGGGTGCTGCCCATTCGCCCGGTCGCCAAGGTGGCGCTGGGCAACGCCCGGATCGTCAGCACCACCATTCTGCCCAACGACCAATTGCTGCTGTTGGCCGATGCGCCGGGCAGCACCACGCTCCACATCTGGCTGAAGAATGGCCGCGAGATGCAGCTCGCGGTACGTGTGGCGGAAAACGACGCAGCGCGCATTCTCGCCGACGTGCGCAGCCTGATCCAGCCGCTGGCCGGGCTGAGCGCACGGGAAGTGGGGGGGCAAGTGTTCATCGAGGGGGAGGTCGATCCCAAGATAAAACCGCGCATCATCGCCATCGCCAAGTCCTTTCCGAAAGTGGTGGATCTGACCCTGGAAAGCGACATGACCATGAAAAAAATGGTGCACCTGGACGTGCGTATCATGGAATTCAAGAAAACCGCGCTGGAAAAAATCGGCGTCGAGTGGGCGGCTTCCGCCAACGGGCCTGCCGTCGGCCTGCGTATCGGGCGCTTTCAGGCGCTGCCGGGGCCGAAGCATTTCGCCAACCTGGGTACCGATTTCACTTCCATGATCAATCTGATGGTTACCAACGGCGATGCGGTGGAGCTCGCGTCGCCCCACCTGAGCACGCGTAGCGGCGGGGAGGCTTCGTTCCTGGCGGGCGGACAGATTCCCATTCCCACCACCAATACCACCGGGCAAAGCAACGTCACTTTCAAGGACTACGGCATCAAGCTGAGCTTCAAACCGGTTACCGATGCCGACAACAACGTGCTGATCAAGGTCGAAACCGAGGTCAGCACCGTGGACAATTCCACCGTCGTCCAGGGCATTCCCGGCTTCCTGACCCGCCGCACCAGCGCCGAGGCCAACGTGCGCGACGGCGAGCCGATGGCGTTGTCGGGGTTGGTCGATACCAGTCTTTCCAACAACGTCGCCAAAATCCCCCTGTTCGGGGATATTCCGGTGTTGGGTCAGCTGTTCCGCTCCACCGAGTTCCGCAACAACCGTACCGAGATGATCGTGTTCGTCGAGCCGAGAGTGGTCGAATCCGGTCGCCAGGATGCCCGCCAGATCGAGGAAACACGAGCGCGGATCGAGAAAAAACGCGATCAGCTTTTGCAGGATAACCTGGTCGAATGACGACTGAAGGACGGCTTCCATGATCATCATCCGGGTGGAACCCCCGAAAGGCTCGCCCAGCGAAATTACCTGCGTCAGCACCCGCTTCAGTGCAGGGAGCGGGCCGGACAACCTGGTGCAATTGTTCGGCGGAAAAGTGGCAATGACCCACTTCCGCGGGATGGAGGAAAACGGTCAGCTATTCGTCGAGGATGCCGGTTCCATCCACGGCACCTTCGTCAACGGCGAACGGATAAGCCGCAGCGCCCCTCTCTCCCCATCGGACCAGATTCAGGCCGGGGATTACCGCATCTATCTCAGCAACGGCAAGGAGCGCGCCGAATCCCCGCACAAGGACAGCGCACCTGTATCCGCACCCGCCGCCGCGCCAGTAGCGCCGACCGCGCCGCGGCCCGTTGCGGTTGCCGGCGACGTAGTGCAGCGCAAGGAACAACTGCGCTACTGGCAGGATCGCGTGCACCAGGCGCTGCTGTTGCAGATGGATCTCAAGCGGGTGGATGTCAGCCGCATGAGCGAGGATGTGTTGCGCAGCCTCACCAGCGAATTGATCGACGGCATCATCAACCATCTTGACGATCTTCCCGCCTCGCTGGATCGTGCCGAACTGGCGCTCGCCGTCCTCAACGAAACGGTCGGGCTGGGGCCGCTGGAAGCCCTGCTGGCAGACGACAGCGTCAGCGAGATCATGGTCAACCGCCACGATGAAATCTACGTGGAGCGTAACGGGCGCCTGGAACTTTCGCCGGTGGCCTTTACCAGCGACGCGGCGGTGATGTCGGTCATCGAGCGCATCGTTTCGCCGCTCGGGCGGCGCATCGACGAAAGCTCGCCGATGGTGGATGCCCGCCTTCCCGACGGCTCGCGGGTAAACGCGATCATCCCGCCGCTGGCCTTGCGCGGCCCGTGCATCACGATCCGCAAATTTTTCCGCCATCGTCTCGTGGTGGAGGATTTGGTGCGCTTCGGCGCCATCAGCGAGGAAATGGTGCGCTTCCTGCGCGTCGCCGTGGAACAGCGCCGCAACATCGTGGTGTCCGGCGGCACCGGTTCGGGCAAGACGACTTTCCTCAATGTGCTGTCCAATTTCATCCCCCAAAACGAGCGCCTGGTTTCGGTGGAGGATGCCGCTGAACTGCAATTCATCCAGCCCAACCTGGTTTCCCTCGAAGCCCGACCGCCCAACAGCGAGGGCAAGGGGCAGATCGCCATCCGCGACCTGGTGAAAAACTGCCTGCGGATGCGGCCCGACCGCATCGTGGTGGGGGAATGCCGGGGCGGCGAGGCGCTCGACATGTTGCAAGCGATGAACACCGGCCACGACGGTTCGCTCACCACGGTACATGCCAATTCGCCGCGCGACGCCTTGTCGCGCATCGAAGTCATGGTGTTGATGGCGGGGGTGGAAATGCCGCTGGCCGCGATTCGCGAACAGGTGGCCTCGGGCGTGCACCTGATCGTGCAGCAGGCGCGCTTTGCCTGCGGCAGCCGCAAGGTTACCCACATCAGCGAGGTGACCGGCACCGAGAGCGGCACGATCCAGCTCCAGGACCTGTTTTTGTTCCGGCAGCACGGCTACGGGGCAGACGGCAAGGTGCAGGGCGAGTTCGTCGCCACCGGCGCCATCCCGGAGTTTTACGAAGCCCTGTCGCAGCGCGGCATTGCGACGGACCTGAGTATTTTTCGCGCGGGAGGGCAGGCAACGTGATCAAACCGGCGATCATAGCGTTCGCCTTCGTCGGCGGCGGTTTGCTCGGCGTGGTCGGGGTGACGACCCTGCTCGCCTTCATGCGCAATTACCACGAGACGTTCACCCAGACCGCCCGCCACACTCTGGGCGAGATGTTCCTGTTCGTGGAAGCCACACGCCTGTTTCAATACAACATCGCCTTGCTGGTGGTGTTGCCCTTGCTGGTGCAGGTCATCACCGATTCGCCGCCGCTGGCGGTCGCCACGCTGGCGCTGGTGGCCGTGCTGCCGCGTTTCGTCTACCGCTCGCTGCAGGAACGGCGCCTCAAGCTGTTTCTCAGCCAGCTTCCCGACGCGATGATGGCCTTGTCCAGCAGTCTCAAGGCCGGCGGCAGCCTGACCGCCTCGCTGGAAAAGCTGGTCGAGGAACAACGTCCGCCGTTGAGCCAGGAATTCGAACTGTTCCTGCGCGAACACCGCCTCGGCGTGGATTTCGACACCGCGCTGGAACGCATGACCCGGCGCATCACCCACCAGGATTTCCAGCTGGTGGCGGCGGGAATGCGCATTTCGCGCGAAGTGGGCGGCAATCTTGCCGCCATTCTGGAAAGTCAGTCCGAGATCTTGCGCAGCAAGGCGACCATGGAAGGCAAGATCCGCTCCCTCACCGCCCAGGGCAAGCTCCAGGGCATCATCATGACCGTGCTGCCGCTGGTGCTGGGAACCATCCTCTATTTCATGGAACCGGATGCCATGATGCTGATGTTCACCACCAGCACCGGGTGGGCGGTGCTGGGGGTTATCGCGGTGATGGAATTCCTGGGTTACCTGGCCATACGCCAGATAACCAACATCGATGTCTGAGATCAAAATGCTCCCCCTCTTCCTGATCGCTGTGGGCTTCGGCCTCGCAATCATGGCGTTGTTTTACGCGGTGGCCCGCATATGGGCGAAGTTGCCGCCAGAGCAACGGGAAAACATGGATCGCCCGCCCATGCCGGTTCGCCTGCTCTGGCCGCTGGTGAGCTTTTTCAGCTATTTCGTGGGTTCCCGCTTGCCGGTCGACCGCCTCCAGTCCATCCAGAAACGCTTGCAGGGGGCGGGGCTGGATTACATGCTGCTGCCGGAACAATTTTTCGGCCTACAGGCCAGTTCGTCG
>CALMWM010000282.1 GCA_937873435.1 uncultured Gallionellaceae bacterium | reverse complement strand
TGTCGCAGTTGCCCGTTCCCTTGAACTCTTCGAAGATGACCTCGTCCATGCGCGAGCCCGTATCGACCAGGGCCGTAGAGATGATGGTCAGGCTGCCGCCCTCCTCGATGTTGCGCGCCGCGCCGAAGAAGCGCTTGGGCCGCTGCAGGGCGTTGGCGTCCACGCCGCCGGTAAGTACCTTGCCGGAAGCTGGCACCACCGTGTTGTAGGCGCGTGCCAAGCGGGTAATCGAGTCGAGCAGGATGACCACGTCCTTCTTGTGTTCCACCAGGCGCTTGGCTTTCTCCAACACCATTTCGGCTACTTGTACATGGCGTGTGGCCGGTTCGTCAAAAGTAGAGGAAACCACTTCGCCGCGTACCGAGCGCTGCATTTCCGTCACTTCTTCCGGGCGTTCGTCGATCAACAGTACGATAAGGTAGCATTCCGGGTAGTTGGCGGCGATGGAATGGGCGATGTGTTGCAGCATGACCGTTTTGCCGCTTTTCGGGCTGGCTACCAGCAGGCCGCGCTGCCCCTTGCCGATCGGTGCAACCATATCGATAACCCGGCCGGTGATGTTTTCCTCGGCGCGGATTTCGCGCTCAAGGATCATCGGTTTATTGGGGAAGAGCGGGGTAAGGTTTTCAAACAGAATCTTGTGCTTGGAGTTTTCCGGCGGTTCGTCGTTGACGGTATCCACTTTGACCAGCGCGAAATAGCGCTCGCCTTCCTTGGGGGTGCGTATTTCACCCTGGATCGAATCGCCGGTGTGCAAGTTGAAACGGCGGATCTGGCTGGGTGAGACATAAATGTCATCGGGGCCGGCAAGGTAGGAAGTATCGGGTGAACGCAGGAAGCCGAAGCCGTCCGGCAACACCTCCAAGGTGCCTTCGCCATAAATGCTTTCGCCTTTCTTCGCTTGGTTTTTCAGCAGTGCGAAGATCAGGTCTTGCTTGCGCATACGGCTGGCGCTCTCGATTTCGTTGGCGAGAGCCATTTCCACCAGTTCGGTGACAGGGAGGTGTTTGAGGTCGGATAAACGCATAGAAAACTCGTTGAAGAGAAACAGAAAGGTCGATTCGGGAATAGCTTTGAAGCGAGAAGGCGGCTTGCGCCTAGCCTGAGCGGGTAAGTTACTTCAGGCGATTAGGCGCAAGGGTAAAGGGTTTAGATGTTGCTGTCAATGAAGGCGGTCAGTTGGGATTTCGACAGTGCGCCTACTTTGGTGGCTTCAATGCTGCCGTTTTTGAAAATCATCAGGGTGGGAATGCCGCGAATGCCGTATTTCGGCGGGGTTTGCTGGTTCTCGTCGATATTGAGTTTGGCAACCTTGATGCGCCCTGTATATTCTTGTGCAACTTCGTCGAGGATCGGTGCGATCATCTTGCAGGGGCCGCACCAGTCTGCCCAATAATCAACCAGCACGGGCATTTGCGCTTGTAAAACTTCTTGTTCGAAAGAGTCGTCGGTGACGTAATGGATGTGTTCGCTCATGGTTTCCTCGCTATGAGAAGATAGAAGTGCTTAGGCTTGAATGGTGGGCTGGAATTTTTATTTAGCCGCTATCCTAACTAAAATAATCCGCCATGGGAAGCATTCCCCGCTATTCTCACCGGAGTCGAGCCAGTGCCCAGTTGACGTGCTCTCGCACCAATTCGGAAGGATGGCAGCGGCGTTCCTCCAGTGCGCCGATAATGGCAGGGGTGGCTGACGCATTGCCTAATGCCACTGCAATATTGCGCAGCCAGCGCTCATGTCCGATACGCCGGATCGGGCTACCGGCGAGCTTGTCCTCGAATTCGCGTTCATCCCAGCGGAACAAGGCAGTCAACTCGACATCATCCAGCTCGTGCCGGATAGAAAAATCCGTTTCGTGCGAAACGGGAGCATGTTTGTTCCAGGGGCAAGCCAGCTGGCAGTCGTCGCAGCCGTAGATGCGGTTGCCGATGAGCGGGCGCAATTCCAGCGGGATGCTGCCTTTCAACTCGATGGTCAGATAGGAAATACAGCGGCGCGCGTCCACCACATAATCCGCCACAATTGCTTGAGTCGGGCAGGCGGTTATGCAGCGTCGGCAAGTGCCGCAATGGCCGGGCTGCGGCGTATCGACCGGAAGCGGCAGGTCAAGGTAGATTTCGCCGAGAAAAAACCACGAACCGGCTTCGCGCGTCAGCGTCAGGGAATGCTTGCCGCGCCATGCCAGGCCGGATTTGGCGGCCAATGCGGTTTCCAGCACCGGCGCGCTGTCGGTGAAAACGCGGAACTGGTATTCGCCCACCGCATCCCGGATACGCTCGGCCAGTTTTTGCAGGCGGGTGCGCAGCGTCTTGTGATAGTCGCGTCCCAATGCATAGCGCGAAATGAACGCCTTGTCGTTTTCGCCCAGCACGGCCGTGCTGTCGCGCGCATTCGCCGGCCGGTAGTCCATGCGGGCCGAAATGATGCGCACGGTTCCCGGCAGCAAATCGGCCGGCCGGCTGCGCTTGGTGCCGTGAGATGCCATATAATCCATCTCGCCGTGGAAGCCTTGCGCCAGCCATTCCAGCAGGCGCGGTTCGGCGCTGCTCAGGTCGGTGTCGGCGATGCCGAGCGCCGAGAAACCGAGTTCCCTGCCCCAGATCTTGATGTCTTCCGCTAACCGGGTTAAATCATGGATATCCATAACGACCATCATAACCATCCCCATCCTAAAGTGGCACGATTTCTTGCCGATGAAAATGCCATGGCGGCGCTAGGCGCCGAACTGGCCGAGGTGCTGACGCCGGGCATGGTGGTTTTCCTGAATGGCGACCTGGGGGCGGGAAAGACCACCTTGGCGCGAGCAGTGCTTCATGCGCTGGGTTACCAAGGTAAGGTGAAGAGTCCGACCTATACTTTGGTTGAAATTTATGTTGTTTCTAACTTATACTTATATCACTTTGATTTTTATCGTTTCAACGATCCGCAAGAATGGGACGAAGCAGGCTTCCGCGAATATTTCAACGATGCCTCGGTGTGCCTGGTGGAATGGCCGGAAAAAGCCGGCGACCTGTTGCCGCCAGCGGATCTTGAAATCGCCTTGCGTGTCATGGATAGCGGGCGGCAGGCTGAAATTTCAGCCAGAACCGGGAAGGGCAGGGAATGTTTAAGCCGTATAGCGAGTGGAGGTGGAATAGCTTAAGCGCACTGCTATGCGCTACGCTGTTCCTGAGCGCTCTGCTGGCGACCGCGCCGGCCACGGCTGCGGGCATCCAGATCGCCTCCGTGCGGGTCTGGCCGGCTGCCGACTATACCCGCGTCACCCTCGAATCGACGGCGCCGGTCAAATTCAATTTTTTTTCGATCAAGAATCCCGAACGGCTGGTAGTCGACCTTGAAGGGGTAGAGCTAAACGCAGTGCTGGAAGGGCTTTCCGCGAAAGTGGGGGCTGACGATCCCTACATCAGGCTGGTGCGTGCCGGGCGTTTCAAACCCGGCACGGTGCGCTTGGTATTCGACCTCAAAAGCGAGATTCAGCCGCAAGTCTTCACGCTGCCACCTTACGCCACTTACGGGCATCGTCTGGTGCTGGATATTTACCCGTTACAGCCGGTAGATCCCTTGATGGCCTTGCTGGAACGCAATCTGCCGTCGGTGGACGGCAAAAGCGAAGCGCCCGTGGCGCCCAAAACTCAGGAAAACAAAGTGCAGCTCGCTGAAAGTGCCGCAGAAGGCGACAAGTCCACGGAGAAACCCGCCAAAAAAGAAGAGTTGGCGGACAAGCTCAACGTGGCACGCCTGATCACCATCGCCATCGATGCCGGACACGGCGGCGAGGACCCCGGCGCGCATGGCAGGGGCGGCGCCAACGAAAAGGATGTAACGCTGGCAATCGCCCGCAGGCTCAAGGCGCAGATCGACCGCGAGACCAATATGCGTGCCGTACTGGTGCGCGACGGCGACTATTTCATCCCCTTGCACCAGCGGGTGGTCAAGGCGCGCAATGCCAGGGCCGACTTGTTCGTTTCCATACATGCCGATGCGTTCATTACCCCCGAAGCCTCCGGTTCGTCGGTATTCGCGCTCTCCGAGCGCGGCGCCACGTCCGCTGCCGCACGCTGGCTGGCGAAAAAGGAAAACGAGGCCGACCTGATCGGCGGCGTCAACATCGACGTCAAGGACGTGTATTTGAAACAAACCCTGTTGGATTTGTCACAGACCGCCACCATCAACGATAGCCTCAAGCTGGGCAAGGCCGTGCTCAACGAGCTCGGCGGCATCAACCGCCTGCACAAGGGCAGCGTGGAGCAAGCCGGCTTCGCGGTGCTGAAATCGCCGGATATTCCCTCCATCCTGGTGGAAACCGCCTTCATCTCGAATCCGGAAGAAGAAAAACGGCTCAATGACGATGCTTACCAGAACAAGATGGCGCAAGCCATCCTTACCGGCGTCAAACACTACTTCACCAAGAATCCGCCGCTCGCCAAATCGAGATTGGCCAAAGCGGACAGGAACGCGAGCGCGGATTGAACCGCTGTTCTTCCCCGCAGCGACGAGAATAAACCTCGTTCTTCGCCAGGCGATTGGATAAAATGCGCGCATGTCATCCATACGCGTCCTTCCCGACCTCTTGATCGACCAGATCGCCGCCGGCGAAGTCGTCGAGCGTCCTGCCTCCGCCCTCAAGGAATTACTGGAAAACAGCCTCGATGCGCAGGCCGGCGAGATTGCCGTCACCCTGGCGCAAGGCGGGGTCAAGCTATTGCGCGTGGCCGACAACGGTATCGGGATCGAGAAAGAAGAGCTGGTGTTGGCGCTGGCGCGTCACGCCACCAGCAAGATTCAATCGTTGGACGACCTGGAAAGTGTCGGCAGCCTGGGGTTTCGCGGCGAGGCGCTGGCCAGCATCGCG
>CALMWM010000281.1 GCA_937873435.1 uncultured Gallionellaceae bacterium | reverse complement strand
GCAATGATTCTGGAGTCGTGAAATGTTCGGAAACTGGGTGAAAACAAGCATACTGATGGCGGCCATCGTGGCGCTGTTCGGCGCGATCGGCGCGATGCTGGGCGGCGCGGCCGGGATGTTGATCGCACTGCTGGTCGGGGGCGCGATGAATGTCTGGGCGTACTGGAATTCCGCCGACATGGTGTTGCGCATGTACAACGCCCAGGAGGTGGATGAAAGCAGCGCCCCCCATTTTTATAAAACCATCCGCGAACTGGCCGGGCGCGCCGGCTTGCCGATGCCGCGCGTGTATCTCATCGACGAGGCGCAGCCCAATGCTTTCGCCACCGGACGCAACCCCGAACACGCCGCCGTGGCAGCGACTACCGGCATCCTGCAAATGCTCTCCGAGCGCGAGTTGCGCGGCGTGATGGCGCACGAACTGGCGCATGTCAGGCATCGCGACATCCTGACCTCGACCATCTCGGCGACCATGGCCGGCGCCATCTCGATGCTGGCCAATTTTGCGGTATTTTTCGGTGGCCGCGACGGGGAAGGCCGTCCTGCCAATCCTTTGGCGGGTATCCTGATCGCGATTCTCGCGCCGCTGGCGGCCAGCCTGATCCAGATGGCGATTTCCCGCGCCCGCGAATTCGAAGCCGACCGCGGCGGCGCGGAAATCTGCGGCGACCCGCAAGCATTGGCCGCGGCACTGGATAAAATTCACCGCTATTCCAGGGGGTTGCCGCTGGCGCCGGCGGAAGCCCACCCCGAGACGGCGCAGATGATGATCATCAACCCGCTTTCCGGCGAGGGCTTGCAAAGCCTGTTCAGCACCCATCCGCCGACGGAACAACGAATTGCCCGCCTGCTGGCGATGGGCCACGGTTTTGCTTGATTCGCTACGCCTCGCCGGCCAGGCGCTCAACCAGACCCTGGCCGGGCGCAACCTCAACGAAGTCTTGCAGGCGTTGCATACGCGCCATCCCTCACTAAGCGCCCAACAGCGCGCCGCGATTCAGGATTTGAGTTTCGGCGCGCTGCGTTTTTACGGCCACTATTGCGCCATCCTCGATAAGCTATTGCAAAAACCGCTCAGCGACGACGCGGTAAAAGGCTTGCTGGTGGTGGCGCTGCACCAGTTGGAAAGCCGCAAGACGCCGCCTCATACGGTGGTCGACCAAGCGGTAAAGGCGGCCCAAGCCATCAACAAGACCTGGGCCAAGGGCCTGGTCAACGCGGTGCTGCGCAACTTCCTGCGGCAGCGCGATAGCCTGCTGGTGCAGGCCGATGCGGCCGGTGAGGCGGCGCGTTATTCGCACCCGCAATGGTGGATCGACAAGCTGCGCGTCCAATATCCGCAGAACTGGCAAGCCATACTCGAAACGAATAATAGCCATCCACCGATGACTTTACGGGTAAACCGGCGCAAATCCGAGGTAAGCGTCTACCTGGAATTGTTGCGACACAACGGCATGGATGCCGATCAGGTCGGCGCGACGGCGCTGCGCTTGCATCAACCGGTAGCGGTGGCAAAACTGCCGGGGTTCGCCGACGGCGTGGTATCGGTGCAGGATGCCGGCGCGCAACGAGCGGCGCAGTTGCTCGACGTGGTCGCGGGAATGCGCGTGTTGGATGCCTGTGCGGCGCCCGGCGGCAAGACCGCCCATCTGCTCGAACTGGCCGATGTCACGCTGACTGCACTGGACAGCGACGCCGCGCGCCTGGAAAAGGTCGGTGAAAATCTCCGTCGCTTAGGGTTGCAGGCCGATTGCCGTTGCGGCGACGCCGCCTCCCCGGCGGACTGGTGGGACGGCACGCCGTTTCAGCGGATTTTGGCGGACGTGCCGTGCAGCGCCTCTGGCGTGGTGCGGCGTCATCCCGACATCAAATGGCTGCGGCGCGCCGCCGACCTGGCTTCTTTTGCCGCGCAACAGCATAAAATCCTCGCTGCGCTGTGGCCGCTGCTGGCGAGAGATGGTAAATTGCTGTATACCACATGCTCTGTATTTGCCGAGGAAAATCAACGGCAAATCGAGAACTTCCTGAGCGAGCACGGGGATGCCCGATACTTGCCGTTGCCCGACGCGGAACTGGCGGACGGACAACTCATACCGAACGATCAACATGATGGGTTCTTTTATGCACTGCTTGCAAAAATATAGCTGGATGCTGGTCGCGTTAATTTGGCTGGGGGCGGCGTCGCTGGCCCAGGCAGAGGGTATCGAAACCAAAAGCGCCGAACTGGAACTGGTGGAAGACGTCTACCAGCTCAACGCGGAACTCGATGTCACCCTCAACCCCACGCTGGAGGATGCCCTGAACAAAGGGTTGCCGCTCAATTTCATCGCCGAGTTCGAACTGAAGCGTCCCCGCTGGTACTGGCTCGACGAAACGGTTAGCGCCGCCCAGCAGCACATCCGCCTGAGCTACCACGCCCTGACGCGCCAATACCAGCTCAGCGTCAACAACCAGCAGCGCAATTTTTCGGAACTCAACGAAGCCCGCCGCGAACTCGGACGCCTGCGTTACTGGCCGGTAGCCAAACGCAGCCTGATCAAAGACAAGCAGACTTATGTCGCGGCACTGCGTTTTCGCCTCGATTTATCCCAGCTACCCAAGCCGCTGCAAGTCAACGCGTTGGCATCCAAGGACTGGAATCTCGATTCCGACTGGTTTCACTGGAATTTTCCGGTCTGATCCAGTCCGCGCATCCACATGAAGCTGCTGCAATACATCCTCATCCTGTGCGTCAGCTTGGGCGGCGTGCTGCTCTACCTGTTGTCCAAGGCCAGCGCCAACAGCACCGCCTTCACCGAAAATTACACGCTGCTGCTGGCCCTCAGCGGTGTGCTGGTGATTTGCCTGGCGGGGCTGGTGGGTTACCAGCTGTGGATTTTGCGGCGCAAGCTGAAAGCCAAAATGTTCGGCTCCAAGCTGACGCTACGCCTGGTGATGCT
>CALMWM010000280.1 GCA_937873435.1 uncultured Gallionellaceae bacterium | reverse complement strand
TACCCATGCCGCAAGTCAATAATCCGGCGGAAATCCGTATTTCCCTGGCTTTCGGATTGCTGTACGGCGGCGTGCTGTTTCTCACCGCCTGGCTTTCCGTTTTCGCCGGCAACAAAGGCTTGTATGCCATCGCGGTAGTATCCGGGCTGACCGACGTCGACGCAATTACGCTCTCCAGTCTGCGCCTGTTTTCGCTGGGAAAACTAGGAGCGGAACAAACCGTTACCGCAATCGTGCTGGCATTGATCGCCAACCTGGTATTCAAGTTCGGCCTGATCGTATTCTTCGGCGGGGCAATGCTGGCAAAACGCTGCATCTGGGGGATGGGCGCGGTGGCAGCGGGAGCGGCGGCCATGTTGTGGATAGTCTGAAAAAATGGCCGATTTATGACGATGAAATAAAATCTTCATGGCGGGAACTCTCCTCAGGCGTATTTTCATGCCACCCGCAGAAATCACCGGAGGCGGCCCGCAACTCACAAATACCTGATTAAATCCAATATATTGCATTAAATATGAAGCATTTATGCGTAATCCGCCAGCCTTGGCTGGCGTCTATTTCGTTGGATAAATTACCGAAATCGACGTGTTGCAGCAGCGCAGGAACCCGTTTGATAAAGCCGAAGAATGGTTTAAAGTGAAGCATTGACGAATAAAGGATAATTCAAAGGGTAACCGTCATGCAAAAGGATTTCTGGAGAGCGGACTGGTTCTGGGGGTTGCTGGTCGCGCTGGCATTCCTGGTTGCCGGCAACAGCGATCTGCTGCAGAGCCTGGAACGGAAAGCCTACGATCTCGGCGCGCAGGCTTCGGCGCGTACCCCCGGCGACAAGATCGCGGTTATCGCCATCGACGACCAGAGCATCGCCAATATCGGACGCTGGCCCTGGTCGCGCGATGTCCATGCCAGAATGACCGACATCCTTGCCGGCGCCCATGCCAAGCTGGTCGGCAATACCGTTTTCTTCTTCGAGCCGCAGCTTGACCCCGGACTGGCTCAGATCAACAAGATTTTGCAGTTCTATAGCGCGTCGCCGCTCAAAGAGTCGCCCGGCGATGCCGCGCAAATCGGCGCGATGCTGGAGGAGGCCGCGCAGAGCCTGAATACCGACCGCAAGCTCGCCACCAGCATCGCGCAAGCGAAAAACGTCCTGCTCCCCGCCATGTTCCATCTCGGCGAGCCGCGCGGCAGGCCGGATAAAGCGCTGCCCGAGTACCTGCTGAAAAACGCCATTCCCGCCGCCAACATCAAGGATAATGTCGGCGCCGAAGCTTCCGGCTGGCTTCCCGTCCCGACGCTTTCCGTCACACCGCCCATTCCCGAGTTCGGCACGATGGCCGCCGGTATCGGCCATCTCAATTCCATCCTCGACGTGGACGGCGGCGTGCGCACCGAAGCGCTGGTACTGCGCTTTTTCGACCAGTACATTCCGTCGCTGTCGGTCATGCTGGCGGCACGCAGCCTCAACCTGGAACCCAAGGACATCAAGGTGCGCCTGGGCGAGGGCATCACCCTCGGCAGCCTGCGCATCACCACCGATCCGTTCCTCCAGATGCATACCTATTTTTATCAGGATCGCAACGGTAAACCGGCGTTTCCGGTGGATTCCTTTTACGACGTTTACAGCGGCAAAATCCCCGCCGACAAGTACCGCGACAAGATCGTGCTGATCGGCGCCACCGCCGCCGGGGTGGGCTCTACCCAGGTTACCCCGGTATCGCCGGCAATGGCGCCGGTGCTGACGCTGGCGCATTCGCTGGCGAGCATTCTCAACGAGCATTTCTACGTCGTCCCGAGTTGGGGATTCTGGGCGGAAAAGGCGGTGTTCCTGCTGATCGCGCTCTACCTCATCCTGCTGCTGCCGCGCCTCAAGGCCGGCATGGGCGCGCTGCTCACCGCAGTGTTGCTGGTTGCCCTGCTGGCTACCCATTTCGTGCTGATGACCACGCAAGGCCTATGGCTGCAACTGATGCTGCCCGCCGTGCTGCTGTTGGCCGGTCACCTGCTGCTGACCACCAAGCGCCACCTGCTGACGGAAAAACACCACCTCATATCCACGGCCGAGTCGGCGGAATCCAACCGGATGCTGGGACTGGCGTTCCAGGGGCAAGGCCAGTTCGACATGGCCTTCGAGAAATTCCGCAAATGCCCGCTCGATAATTCGATGATGGACGTGCTCTACAACCTGGCGCTGGATTTCGAGCGCAAGCGCCAATTCAACAAGGCGGTGTCGGTATTCCAGTACATGGCGGAGTTCAACCCGAAATTCCGCGATCTCGAACAACGTCTGAAACGCTCCACCCAGATGTCGGAAACCGTGATTCTCGGCGGCGGTGGCGGCGGAAAGACCAATGCCAGCACCCTGATTTCCCAGGACGGCTCGGTGGAGAAGCCCATGCTTGGCCGCTACCAGGTCGAGAAGGAATTAGGCAAGGGCGCGATGGGCGTGGTCTACCTCGGCAAGGACCCGAAAATCGGGCGGGTGGTGGCGATCAAGACCATGGCGCTGTCGCAGGAGTTCGACGAGGACGAACTGGTCGAGGTCAAGGAGCGCTTTTTCCGCGAGGCCGAAACCGCCGGGCGCCTGAGCCATCCCAACATCGTCACCATCTACGATGCCGGCGAGGAACACGACTTGGCCTATATCGCCATGGAGTTCCTCAAGGGCAAGGATCTGGTGCCTTTCTGCAAGCCCGGCAACCTGCTGCCGCTGCCGACCGTGCTGAGCATCGTGAAACGCGTCGCCGAGGCACTCGACTACGCCCATACCCTGCATGTGGTACACCGCGACATCAAACCGGCCAACATCATGTACGAACCGGAATCGGATGCAGTAAAGGTAACCGATTTCGGCATCGCGCGGATTACCGACTCGTCCAAGACCAAGACCGGGATGGTGCTCGGCACGCCTTCCTACATGTCGCCGGAACAGCTTGCCGGCAGGAAGATCGAGGGACAGTCCGACCTGTTCTCGCTGGGCGTGGCCTTTTACCAGTTGCTCACCGGACAGTTACCGTTTCAGGGCGATTCGATGGCGCAGTTGATGTACAAGATCGCCAACGAACCCACCCCCGACATTCTGGCATTGAATCCCAACTTGCCGCCCTGCGTGGTGGCTATCGTCAACCGCATGATGGAAAAGCTGCCGGAAAACCGCTACCAAACCGGCGCGGATATTGCCAAGGACCTTCGCGAGTGCCTGGCGCTAACCGCCTCTAATGTTCAAATCGAGGAAATATAATGGGACTTGCGTCTGTATTGGAAATCGTCAAGCTCAGCGACCCCGGCATCGTCCGCTCGCATAACGAAGATAGCGTCGGCGCCGATGCCGAGACGGGATTCGTGATTCTCGCCGACGGCATGGGCGGCTATAACGCCGGCGAAGTGGCCAGCGGCATGGCTGTCGCGATG
>CALMWM010000279.1 GCA_937873435.1 uncultured Gallionellaceae bacterium | reverse complement strand
GACCGAGTTTTCCATTTCTTCCTCTAGATGGGCGAGCGCTTCGAACAGACTCATGCCCAGGTGGATTTTCCGGCCGAAAATTTTCTCGAATTCGCGTTCGAAGGCGGCATTGAAGGCGATGTAGCGATAATCGTTGTCCATAGCCGCAATCAGGTCGGGCGATCCGTCGATGATGCCGTTCAGGCGCGCATTGGCGTGCTTCAGGTCGCTTTGGTACTCGCGGATGCGTTTTTCATCCTCTTCCAGCGCTCCGAGCATAAGGTTGAAATCGTCGCCCAGCCTGCCGATTTCATCATTGCGCGGGATTTCGATGCGAAATCCGCGCTGACCTGAGCGGATGCGGGCGGTGCCGTCCGCCAGTTTTTGCAGGCGCCGGGTCAACCAGTTCGCCATCAGGACGGCGAGCAGAGTACCTACGGCAATTGCGCCGAGCGTGTAAAGAATGCCGTGGATTCTTGCCTGGCCCAGATTGCTGACGATACGTTCCTGCCCCAGGCCGACGCGCGCCCAGCCGAGAAAGCGCTTGCCCGCCATGATGGGCACCGCGATGTCGATCAGGTCGTCGTCGTCAATCAGGGTCATGGGTTCCAGTTGACCGGCCAACAGGCCACGACTGGTGGCATCCTGAAGGTAACGTCCGATCTTCCGGGGGTCGTTGTGTCCCAACACCCGCATGTCCGGCGTCAACAGCATCACGTAGCGCAGGCCAGGGTAGCGCGTCACCGACAAGACCACTTCCTGCAGACCGACCACATCGTTGGCCATTACCCAGGATGTGCTGCTGGTGGCCAACGTATCTGCGAGGCTGGCAGCCTGCTCCAGGCTTTGCCTGTGGAGGAAGTTGTGCTGGTGTCCGATCAGGTCGGCGACCAGTACTGTCATCACGACGATCTGGACGGTGACTGCGCCGACAACCAGCTGGTGGCGGATAGATTTTTGCCAGAAGGTACGGAGGGCTGTCAGCATGTCATTCTTTCAGCGGGCGCACGGATTTGCCGAATTTTTCAATGAATTCGTACACCGGTCGGTAAGTGGTGTCGCTGGCGGCTTCGAAGCTAGACAGTGGGATGCGCGCCAGCATTTCCCGCCCTTCCTGGCTGTCTTGCAGGGAAAAAAGAATTTCGGCAACCTTGTTTAGAATCCCGGGGGGGAAGTCGTCGCGCGCTACCAGGCCGTTGTTAAGCAGCGGTTCCGTCATCCACTGAATCTTCAGTTGAGCGGCGATGTCGGGGTGCTCATTCTTGAAAACGATCCACGGCGGCGGCCAAGTCGCGCCCGCCAGGGTGTTGCCGAGGTAGACGTTCATGATCGAGGACTCCTGCGAGCCGACGTAGCGTGCTTCATATGCGCTCATCGGCAGGCCGTGTTGGTGCAGGTAATACTGCGGCATCATGGTGGCTGCCAGCGCGGTTTCGGCCGGGAAGCTCACCGCTTTTCCTGTCAGATCCGCCACATTGTGTATGCCGCTATCCTTGCGCACGATGAAAATGCCGCGAAACATCGCGTCGTCGCCCATTTTTCCGAATACCCGGTAGCCATGCCGGAGCGAGTTGACGGTCTGGAAAGGATTGGGCAGGGCCAGATCGACATGGCGGGCGTAGAGTTTTTTATCGAATTCGTCGTAATTGCGCGACGCTTCCAGGGTGAGGTGAATTTCCGGGATGCGCTGGTTGATCAGGTCTACTAGCGGGCCATAAACCTCGAACAGCCGCTTGGGGTTATGCAGGGGGTGGACGCCGAACAAGTATTCTTTTTTGCCTTGTGCCAAAGATTGCGGCTGGTTGCCGAATTCCGGCTGGTAGGGGGCTGGTTTGCTGCCTTGATCGCAAGCATTTAGTAGTGCCGTGGCACATAATAGCATTACCGCCCTGAAAAAAGCGTTTAACCACGGATTAACACGGGCAAGCACGGATTGCATGAGCGGTTTCCAGAGAATCGTGAATCCCTGTCTATAATTCTAGCCGATTATCCGGGTGGCGAGATGACGATTGCGAGCATCGTAAAGTCCGGTAATGCTTCGACTTGATTTGCCGGGAAAGGCGGCCGGGCGCGAGGTGCGCCCGGCCAGTAGTGCCGGAGTGTTACTTGATGCTATCTTCGATGTGGTTCTTGTCGCCCTTGTTGTCGGCCCAGTCGACTGCAACCTTGTCGCCGGCCTTGGCACCCTTGATCTTGAATTCGAGGAAGGGGTTCTTGGAAATCGCAGTACCCCATTGGGCCTCCATCACAGCCTTGCCGTTGAGGGTGGCGGTGACGTTCTGGATAAAGTGCGCCGGGATCAGCTGGCCGGTCTTGGCGTCCTTGCGCAAGCCGGTTTCCATGTCGTGGTTCATCAGTACTTTGACGCTGGCAACGTCTCCCACCAGGGTGACGCGCATTTTCATCGGATCTGCCATTTTAATTGTCCTGTATCGAGTTGAACGGTGTGGTGTTGTTTTCCCTCACCCCTGCCCTCTCCCAGAGGGCGAGGGGGACGAGGGCTCGCTTCGCGAGTTTCCAAATTTAGCCGGGCTTACCCGCCGCAGCCGCCGATGGTGACCTTGACTTCCTTGCTGGCGGTGTACATCTTGCCGCCGGCCTTGACCAGGATCTTGACCGCAGAAGTCTGGCTCATCTTGATGCGGGTGCTGACGAAGCCTTCGGCGCCGTTGAGCAGGTTGAACACCGCGATCAACGGGCGGTCATTCTTTTCCACAACGATAGATATCTGTTCGGTACCGGGGATCTTGCTGGTGACTTCGACCGGCACCACCGCACCGTTTTCGGCGATGTCCGGAGCCTTGATGGCGATGTCCTTGCTGTCGATAGGACTGCCGGCGCCGATGCCCTTCAGCGCATCAATGATGCCGTGAGCTTCGAAAGCAGCCTTGTTCCATTCGCCGGCCAACACCTGGCCCGGCTTGAGCAGGCCGGCGGCCAGTGCAACGGCTAGCGTGCCTGCGGCTCCGGTGCCTTTCAGGAACGTTCTGCGTAATGGGTTCATAACTCTCCTCCTCAAAAGAATTTACACACGAAACGACAAACTTTGAACATAGTCGCTTACTTTGTCAATCTCGGTTTCCATTGGAATGGCAGAGTTGCGCAGTTTTTTTGGCGGAGCACCAAAAACATTCGCAGAATTTATGCGTGTGTTAAGCATTAACCGCAAATTGTGATTGAATCTCTTGCGGGTTCTGCTAGCCTTGAAGCGTCGGGATAGCAGAAGGGAGAAATATGGATATATCCGGTTCCGCTCTGAATTCAATCTCCAGTCAAAAGACAGGGGATGCCGTCGGGGTGTCGGTTTTGAAAAAAGCGTTGGATGTACAGGCACAAGGTGCCGCCGCGCTGATCAATGCATTGCCGCAACCATCCGGCGGGTCTGCCGGTCTGCCGCCCCATTTGGGGAAAAACGTCAATACGACGGCCTAGCAGGCTATGCCAGGCAAAGCGCTGAAGCCCCCGAGAGGGGCTTCACTTGTTGTAGGCCAAGCTTGGCAGCAATAGCCGATATTTCCTGATATTCCGTTTCCGTCAGGGCACGATTCAGCGGTGGCGTGCCGAGCGCACTGTTGCAGGGGCGATAATTCGGCAGGATATTGACCGCAGTCTGCGGTGAAATTTCGCTGGCGATAAATTCCAGTACCTTTTGTGTTCCTTCAAAATTGCCGGGCAAGGCCAGGTGGCGTACTAGCAGGCCGCGAAGGGCGATGCCGTGATCGTCCAATATCAGATCGCCAACCTGGCGGCGCATTTCCTTCACCGTACGCTGGCTGACCTCGATATAGTCCGGGGCGTGCGAGTAAAGAGTGGCAGTTTGGGTGTCTCCATACTTGATGTCCGGCATATAGACATCGATGACTCCGTCGAGGAGCGCCAAAGCTTCCGGGCTATCGTAGCCGTCGCTTTCATACACCAGGGGTAAGTTCAGGCCGCGTTGCGCGGCGATATGCACGGCGGCGAGTATTTGCGCCACCACATGGTTCGGGCTGGCCAAGCTGATATTGCGGCTTCCTTTTTCCTGCAAGGCCAGCATCATGTTGGCAAGTTCTGTCGGTTCGACTTCCCACCCCGCACCTTTCTGGCTCACCTCGCGCTTTTTGCAATACACGCAACTCATGTTGCAATAGCTGAAAAAAATCGCTCCGGCATCGCTATCGGGAGAACTCTTGTTTGTACCGTCGCAGTGCGGTTCGAAGCGGTAAACCAGCGCCCTCTTGCCGGTATGACATGCCGCGCCGACGATGCTTTGATGTCGGTTTATCCGGCAATAGCGGGCGCAGAGATCGCATTTTTCCATATGCCGGTAGGCGATATCGACTCGTTTGCCGAGTTCGCCGTCGACTAGTAGGTTGAGGTATGCGGCTTGAGTAGACATGATTGATTGGAACTATAGGCTGAATTTCATTCCGCGAAAAATTTTTTATGGCAATGTTTCATTGTAGAGGGCTTTAATTGTCGGCGTTAACGTGCTTTAATTAAAGGATATTAGGCAAAATCAGTGGGTAAGGGAAAAACTATGCGTTTCTTGAGAAGTGCTTTCGGCGCAGCTGCATTGATGCTATCGGTATCGGCTATCGGGGAGGAGGCTCCCGCCATACCGCGTTTTGATATCGTGCGTTTCCAGGTGGAGGGGAATTCACTGTTGAATCGGGAATTCGTGGATACGCTTCTGCATCCATTCCTGGGCAAGCAGCGCGATTTCGGCGATGTGCAGCGCGCGCTCGAAGCATTGGAGGGCGCATACAAGAAACGCGGTTATAGCGCGGTTCAGGTAACCCTGCCGGAACAGGAGTTGGAGCGAGGGCAGATACGCTTCAAAGTCGTGGAGCCCAAGCTGGTCAAGGTTTCGGTCGAAGGTAATCGCCATTTCGACGAACAGAATATCCTTCGCAGTATGCCGACCTTGCGCGTCAGCGAAACCCCCAACATCGGCAAGATTTCCGCCAACCTGCGCGTCGCCAACGACAATCCTTCCAAGAAGATCAATTTGCAATTGCAAAGCGGCGACAAGGAGGATGAAATCGTCGCCAACCTAAAAATTACCGACGAAGTGCCGTGGAAAGTCGGCATGACTTTCGACAATACCGGTACCCAACAGACCGGGGCCACCCGTCTTGGCCTTCTCTACCAGCACACCAATGTATTCGACCGCGACCAGGTGTTGAGCCTCCAGTACACCACTTCGCCAGAGAAGAACGATCAGGTCGGCATTTACAGCGTGGGTTACCGCATCCCGTTGTATGCCTCGGGAGATGCCATCGATATTTTCGGTGGCTACTCGGATGTCGACTCCGGTTCGATCAGTGCGGGGGTGTATGACCTCAAGGTCAGCGGTAGGGGCGTGGTTTCCGGGATTCGTTATAACCACAACCTCGGGCGCTATGGCAATTACGATCCCAAGCTGGTGTATGGATTGGACTACCGCGCTTACAAGAACAGTGTCAGCCTGGTTGGCACGCCGCTCGGCAACGATGTTACCGTCCATCCTCTGAGCGTCACCTATTCCGGCACATGGGTTCAACCGGCCGGTGAAAGCGGTTTTTATCTGACGGCTGCATACAATGTTCCTGGCGGCGAAAAGGGCGGAGAGGCCGATTTCAACCTGGCGCGTGCCGGCGCTCCGGCCGCATATAGCGTCTTTCGCTACGGCGCCAATTTCAGCCGGCTTTTCGCCGAGGAATGGCAGTTGCGCCTGGTCTTTTCCGGCCAGTACACCCAACAGAAGCTGATCCCCGGCGAGCAGTTCGGCGTGGGCGGCGCTACCTCGGTGCGCGGATTCCTCGAACGCGAAGTCGCCAACGACAAGGGGAATCAGATTAGCGGCGAAGTCTACACGCCCAATTTGTGTAGCCGCCTCGGACTGGAAGCTTTTCAATGCCGTGCTTTGGCGTTTTACGACATGGCTAGCGTTTCGCGCGTCGGCGCCCTGCCGGGAGAGGAAACCAGCGCTTCGATTGCCAGCTTCGGCTTGGGGATGCGCATGATCAAGGATAAGAATCTCAACCTCAGCATGGATTATGGCCATGTGCTGGACGCGGGCGGCAGCCAGGGCAAGGGCGATGAGCGGATGCATTTGCGCATGGGTCTGCTATTCTGATTAATGAATGTGTAGGCATTACATGGGTACGAGGCGACCGGAATGTGTCGGCCTTGCTCGGGTAGAATTCCGAGGACAAAAGTCCGATCTACGGAAGCAACAGCATTCGTCCCACAAAACGTGGAGCTTCAAAATGAATCCAAGGGACAAATCCAGCAAATCATTCGTCTTCCGCCGCAAGCTGTTGAGCATTGCATTGG
>CALMWM010000278.1 GCA_937873435.1 uncultured Gallionellaceae bacterium | reverse complement strand
AACCGGAGCAGGCTTGAGCCTTTGAAATTTGTTGGTCGTGGCTGGGGTCGTTTCACCGCGCCACGGGTCGATGCGATGCTTGGCGCAGTACAGCTTGCTTTGGTTGGTATTGTAACGGATCAGGAAAGCCCCTTCCGGTGAACGCAGTACGTCCGGGCTGGCGACTTCCCCCTGCGGGGCGTAGGGTTCGAAACGAATACCCCTTTCCAGCATTTTTTTCGCGGCATCTTCCAGCTTTTCCTTGAGCACCACGCCGACGAAGGCATAGTGGCTGCCGTCGACGCTGACGAAGATATCCACGAGATTCAGCCCGTACAGTCGCTGGCCGTTATCTGGCTTGTACCAGTAGGCTTCGCCTTCGGTCTTGTAGGACGACTTGTATGCCTGGTTCAGGTAGTCCCTGAAATAGCCGTGGTCGGTCTGGTCGCGGCACAGCACCGCACCGCCGATCACCGGCTGAAACGTGGTCGGCGCCGCCACGGCTGCCGGCAAAACCGTTAGCCCGAAAGCTGTTACCCCAATCCGCAAAAATAGACGCATAACTGATAATATTCCATCATTACAGTTCAACAACAATCACCAGACAAAAATTCAGGAGACCGCATGAAATTCGAAACCATCGCCGTGCATGGCGGCTACACCCCGGAACCGACCACCCACGCCGTCGCGGTGCCGATCTACCAGACTACCTCCTACTCATTCGACAGCACCCAGCACGGCGCGGATCTGTTCGACCTGAAAGTGCCCGGCAACATCTACACCCGCATCATGAATCCGACCAACGACGTGCTGGAAAAACGCGTGGCCGAACTGGAAGGCGGCGTCGCGGCGCTGGCGCTGGCTTCGGGCATGGCGGCGATCACTTATGCGATTATGACCATCGCCGAGGCTGGCGACAACATCGTTACCACCAGCACGCTGTACGGCGGCACCTATAACCTGTTCGCCCATACTCTGCCGCAATACGCCATCGAGGCGCGTTTCGCCGATTACCGCGACATTGCCAGTTTCGAACGGCTGATCGACGCCAAGACCAAGGCGATTTTCTGCGAATCCATCGGCAACCCGCTCGGCAACGTGGTGGATTTCGGCGCACTGGCCGAACTCGCCCATGCCCACGGCATCCCGCTGATCGTCGACAATACCGTGCCGACCCCCTATCTGTGTCGCCCCTTCGAACACGGCGCGGACATCGTGGTCCACGCCCTGACCAAGTACATGGGCGGCCACGGCACCAGCATCGGCGGGATTATCGTCGATTCCGGCAAATTTCCCTGGGCAGAGCACAAGGATCGTTTCCCGCGCCTCAACAAGCCGGACGTTTCCTACCACGGCGTGGTGTATACCGAAGCCTTCGGCGCCGCCGCCTACATCGGGCGCGCCCGCGTGGTACCGCTGCGCAACATGGGCGCGGCGCTGTCGCCGTTCAACGCCTTCCTGATCCTGCAAGGCATCGAGACGCTGCACGTGCGCATGGATCGTCATTGCGACAATGCGCTGACCGTTGCCAACCACCTGCGGAACAGCCCCCAGGTCAATTGGGTGCAATATGCCGGCTTGCCCGATAGTCCGAGCAAAGCACTGGTGGACAAATACATGGGCGGCCGCGCTTCCAGCATCCTCTCTTTCGGCATCAAGGGCGGACGCGAAGGCGGGGCGAAATTCATCGACGCGCTGCAAATGATCGTGCGCCTGGTGAATATCGGCGACGCCAAATCGTTGGCCTGCCATCCGGCCACCACCACTCACCGCCAGCTCTCGCCTGCGGAACTTGAACAGGCCGGGGTCAAGGAAGACATGGTGCGGCTGTCGATCGGCATCGAACACATCGACGACATTATCGCTGACATAGATCAGGCCTTGCGTGCCGCCGCCTGACGATGATCAAGTTGCCATGTCGTTTCTCCATTGCCAGTATTGATGCAACTCAATTTATTTCTTTCATATTAATCACACTGCGACAAAAGCCGGTGATTTCGGCCTGACATGATGGGATAATCGAAACTGCCGACTTCCGCCTGAGCGCGGAAGTCGCTTTGCAAGATACCAGCCAGGGAGCGGCAAAATGAACAACAGCAGCATACTTCGCACACTGCTTTATTCCTACCTCGGTTTCGGCCTTTTGGTAGCACTGATTTTCCCCTTCTACGCCAACATCTTCGTCAACTGGAAAGAGGGAATGCTGACCTGGTTCGTGGTCGGCTGCGTCGTCGCCGGCCTGATGATCGGGGTTGCCAACTACTGGCTGCTCAACACCATCCTGCTGAGCAAGCTGCGGCGTATTTCCGAAGTGGCCAACGCCATCGCCAATAAGGATCTGACCTTCCAGTGCAGCATGCAAAGCGCCGACACCATCGGTGAAATCGTCACCAGTTTCAACAACATGACCGCCAATCTGCGCAACCTCATCGGGCAAACCGGAAATCTCAGCGGCGATGTGCTCAAGGATACCGATAGTATCCTGCAGTTCATGGAAGGCATTACCCGCAACTTGCGCGAGCAGGTCGAGCGCACCAATGAAATCAGCCAATCCGTCGACAGCGTGACGCAAACCTTCAGCGAGATCGCCCGGAATTCCGACGAAGCTGCCGCGAAATCGCGCGAAGCCGCGAACCTGGCGCGCGAAGGCCGCAAGATCGTGCAGTCCACCATCCAGGGCATGGACAAGATCAACGAAGTGGTCAACACCGCCGCTCAGTCGGTGGAAACCCTGGGACAAAACTCGGAGAAGATCGGCGCCATCGTCAGCGTCATCAAGGAAATCGCCGGGCAAACCAACCTGCTGGCGCTCAACGCCGCCATCGAAGCCGCCCGCGCCGGCGAACAGGGACGCGGTTTCGCGGTGGTGGCCGACGAGGTGCGCAAACTCGCGGAAAAAACCGCCCAGTCCACCGCCGAAATCGGCGAAGTGATCCAGAACATCCAGCACCACACCGACTACGCGGTAAAGGCGATCCAGGCCGGAACCAGCGAAGTGCATAGCGGGGTGGCCAGCGCCCATTCCGCCGGGGAATCGCTGAACGACATCCTGAACAGCGCCGAACAAGCCACCGGAATGGTGGAAAACATCGCCGCCGCCGCCAGCCAGCAGCGGGACGTGGTACAGGGCATCCGCGCCAATATCGGCGACATTGCCGCTCTAGGCGACAACAACCTGACCAATACCCGCGAAGGTACAGCCAAAGCCCAGCATCTCGCCGCCCTGACCCAAAGCCTGGACCACAACATCACCGCTTTCAAATTGAACTAATCTGGCCAGCCACCATGCTCTCCGGGCTGGCCGGGAGTATCATCACCCTAATGTCGAGCCACACTCAGGCACCGCTTCAACAAGGCTCTTTCATGACTTGGAACTGAAATGAAGCTCGGAAGAAAGATATTGGTCTCCGGCTTGGCCGCGTTGCTGATCGGCACTTACTGGCTGCTTCGACAACCGGTCGCAAACGACGGCCGCCCGCTGGCGATCGGCGTGGTACAACTCACCCCGGTCGACACCACCACCTTGCAGGGGTTCAAGCAAGGCATGGAGGAACTGGGCTACCGCGAAGGGAAGGATGTCGTCTATCTAGAGGCAGCCCCCGCCGGCACCATCGACCTCCTCGAAGCGCTGATCCGCCATCATCTGACAGCCCAACCCAGTCTGTTTTTCGTTTCCAGCACGCCAGCCACCCTGGCGGTGAAAAAGCTAGTCGGCAACTCGGGAATCCCAGTGGTATTCGCTCCCGTCAACGATCCAGTGGGCGCCGGCATCGTCGCCAGCCTGAAAGCGCCGGGAGGGAATATCACCGGCATTCGCCTGCCGGCCGGCGACGATTTGCGCCTGGAATGGCTGACAAGAATTGCGCCGGCGGTGAAACGGGTCTATTTGCCTTACAACCCCGCCGACCCTAGCGCCCTGGCCTCGCTGGAACTCGTGCGGCAGGCTGCCGCCGCGCTGGGGATCGAACTGCTTACCGAAAAAATCCGCAGTGGCGAGGCTGTCAGTCCTGCCTTGGCAGCGCTACCCGCCAACATCGACGCCATTTTCCTGCCCCGCGACAGCACCATCGAATCCCGCATTGACGATTTCACCGCCGCGGCACTGAAGCGGCGCCTGCCACTGTGCGCCCCCAGCCTGCTCCAGGTCGAGGCGGGCGCCCTGTTCAGCTACGGTTTCGTGCACCGCCAGATCGGCCACCAAGCGGCGCGCCTGGCCGACCAGATCCTGCGCGGCGCTTCTCCCGCCAGCTTGCCGGTAGAAACGGCGGAAAGCCAGCTCGCCATCAACCTGCTTACCGCACGCGCCATCGGCCTGTCGATTCCAGGCGAAATCCTGCGCCAGGCGGAGTATGTCATCCGCCCTCCTTCCAACGCTGCCGGAGTCCGTCATGATCAGCCATAGTCTGCGCAACCGGCTGATCGCCGCCTTCGTCGGCTTGGCGCTGATACCCGTTCTGGTGGCGGGAGGATTGCTGGGCTGGCACACCTATACGCTGCATCTCACCGATTCTTATGCTCGCCAGCAACAACTGGCGCAACGCGTTGCGGTGGAACTGGACGCTTTCCTGCAACGCATGGAGTTGAGGCTGGAAGACGCGGACAATCTGTCGAATTTCGCCGAATTGAAAGCAGAGGGGCAACGCCAGGTGTTGGCGCGACTGCTCGCCAAGCAGCATGCGCTGAGCGAAATATGGTACCTGGATGCGGAAGGTCGGGAACAGGTGCACCTTTCAAGGGTACGCATCACAGCCAACGACGCGACGGCGGACCCGGCCCAGCAGGATTTATTAAAAATCGCCCTGCACGGCGGCAAAACGATTGCCGGCCCCATCCACTATGCTGCAAACAGCGGCGAGCCTCTGATGCACATCGCCATGCCGGTAATCGACCCGAATCGCGGCAGCCCCGTAGGCGTCCTCGGCGCTCAGGTGCGAGTCAAGGCCATCTGGGAAATGGTATCGTCTCTGAAGGCCGAAGCAGGCGAATATGTCTACATCCTCGACGCCCGGCAACGGGTTATCGCGCACCGCAATCCCTCAATCGTTCTGCGTGAGACCCGCTTCCAGTTCATCCCGGAACGGGAACGGCAAACCGGCCTGTCCGGTGAAGAAGCCTTCATTGCTAGCCATACGATCCATCGCGGTGGCCAGTCGTTCACGGTAGTGGTCGAACGCACGGCAGCAGTGGCGCTGACCCCGGCACTGACCGGACTGAAAATCGGCGGAGCAGTCACCGCAACCGCCTTGGCCATTGCCTTGGCGCTGTTTTATGCAGCCATCAGGAATATCGTGATACCGATCCAGGAAGTCGCTGCAGCTGCACGTGCCATCCGCGACGGCAATCT
>CALMWM010000277.1 GCA_937873435.1 uncultured Gallionellaceae bacterium | reverse complement strand
CGATGTGCAGCACGTTGAGGTGCTGGCGCTTGTATTCGTGGATGCGCTTGACCTGCATGTCGAACAGGCTGTACGGGTCGACGTTCACGCCGGCGACGCGCTGGACGTAAGCTGCCAGCCGCCGCTTGGCGCTCAGTTTGACTTCGCACCAGTTTTCCCGGAAAGCCGAGTTCTCTGCAAACGGTTCCAGCTGGCGCAGCGATTCGAGGTTGCGAAGCCAGTCGCCCTCCACCACTTCGCCGATCAGTTTAGCCAGCGGACGATTGCTCAGCGCGATGGTGCGGCGCGGGGTAACGCCGTTGGTCTTGTTGCTGAATTTCTCCGGCCACAGCTCGTGAAAGTCGCGCAACACCGTGCTCTTCAGCAACTCCGAATGCAGTTGCGCGACGCCGTTGACGGCGAAACTGCCGACGCAGGCCAGGTTGGCCATGCGTACCCGCCGTCCGTTGGATTCGTCGATCAGCGACATGCGGGCGATACGCTGCTCGTCGCCGAGGAAACGCATCCGCACTTCGTCGAGAAACTGGGTGTTGATCTCGCGGATGATCTCCAGATGGCGCGGCAGGATGCGCTCGAACAGATCCAGCGACCAGGTTTCCAGCGCCTCCGGCAGCAGCGTGTGGTTGGTGTAGGCGAAGGTGCGGCGGGTGATATTCCAGGCGTTTTCCCACGCCATTTCATGTTCGTCGACCAAGAGGCGCATCAGCTCGGCCACTGCGATGGCCGGGTGGGTATCGTTGAGCTGGGCGGCGAATTTTTCCGGGAAGCGTTCGAGGCTGCCGACGTCGCGCAGCGCGATGCGGATCATGTCCTGCAACGAGCAGGAAACGAAGAAATACTGCTGCTTGAGGCGCAACTCCTTGCCGGCTTCCGGTTCGTCGTTGGGATAAAGCACCTTGGAGAGGTTTTCGGCCACCACCGTGTCATTAACCGCGCCGTAATAATCGCCGAGGTTGAAGGCATGGAAATCGAAGGACTCGCGCGCTTCGGATTTCCACAGGCGCAACAGGTTCACGTTGTAAACGCCGTAACCAAGAATCGGCGTATCGTAAGCCATGCCGTACACGGTGTGGCCGGGCAGCCACCTGACACGCTGATGGCCGTGTTCGTCGGTGTATTGCTCGGTATGTCCGCCCAGGCCGACCGGGTAACGCAGGTTGGGGCGCGGCAACTCCCACGGATTGCCGTTGCGTAGCCAGGCATCGGTGACTTCAACCTGCCAGCCGTCCTCGATCACCTGGTCGAAGATCCCGAACTCGTAGCGGATACCGTAGCCGATCGCGGGGATTTCCAGGGTCGCCAGCGAATCCATGTAACACGCCGCCAGGCGTCCCAGCCCGCCGTTGCCGAGGCCGGGTTCGCTCTCCTGCTCCAGCACGCTGTCGAGATCCAGGCCGAGCTCCTGCATCGCCTGCTCGACGTTATCCCACAGCCCGAGGTTGAGAATGTTGTTGCCCAAGTGCGGCCCCAGCAGGAATTCGGCGGACAGGTAACACACCGTCTTCGCCCCGCTACGCTTGTAGTTCTGCGCGGACGTGATGAAGCGCTCCAGCAGGCGGTCGCGGATGGTGTAAGCCAGCACGCGGTAATGATCCTGCGGCGTCGCCTTGGCGAACGACTGGCCGGTGACGTAGAACAGGTTGTCGTTGAAAGCCCGCTTCAGCGCTTCCACCGAACGCCCGGTGCGGGTGTGCTCGTGGTTGGCCTCGGTAAGTTGGTGCATGTTTACAAACTCGTTCATTTTTTTATCCTGCAAAATTTTGTGCCACTCCCCTCTCCCACTTGTGGGAGAGGGGCCGGGGGAGAGGGTGTTTGCGCTCAGACAGGCTTGTCGATGTGCGACAGCCCTCTCCTCAACCCCTCTCCCTGTACCCGCAAGGGGTATCCCCGCCGAGAGCGGCAGCAAAGCTGCTCGCACTGGCGAGACGGGCGAGGTGCTTTTACTTCATCAATACGGCCAGGTCCAGCCGTCGGCTTCGGGCAGGTCGACGCCGTTTTCGTAGGCGTAGTTGCGGCACTCGATCTGTTTGTCGCGGAGCTTTTCCTTGACGTGCGCGCCGGCTACCTTGAGGGAGGGGATGCGGTCAATCGCGTCGATCGCC
>CALMWM010000276.1 GCA_937873435.1 uncultured Gallionellaceae bacterium | reverse complement strand
GCCGGGATGTTGCTTGAGCCGTTGTTGTCGGATGCGAAGGGCAAGAATACCGACACCGCCATCTGCTGCTGTTGTTCGTTGACAGTGCTGACGAAATTATCGACATTCAGGCCGAGGGATGGAAACGAGGGCAAGACTGCCTTGGGGGCGATAATCCATCCGACGACCATGTTCTCGCTATAGGTGCTGGTGAAGCTGCTTACTTCACTGATATTGAAGCTCCTGCCGCTTTGAATGCCCTGCAATTGAATGGTTTTTTGTACTTCCGCGGCAACCAGGTCCGCCAATGTGCCGTTGGCCCAATCCGCCACGGCCTGCTGTAGATCCGACGATGGTTTTTGCGTACCCCAGGTAATTTCCACTTTAGAAGACGCAGATTCGGTCAGCAGTTTTTGCACCGACCCCGGACTGGTTTCGTCGCCCCAGCTATTGTACGAGGGTTGCGTGACCTGGTACTGATAGGCAATCGATGAATCGAACGACAACTGCGCGGTGACTGCCGGAAGCCGTGCCGGCACCGAAAGATGGTATTCGACTTCGTAGGCTCCGCCGCTGGTGGAGAACGCCTGAGTCACCGTATCCAGCTGTTCCTTGGTCATCGGCAAAAGAAAGCTGGCGACGTTGCTGCCAAAGCTCGAAATCGGCGCCGAGAAAGTAATGGTCGAGCCACCGCTGGCGAAATCGAAATAGGCCTGACCGTTGGGATTGCAATCCAGCGCCAGAAAGAAATAGGGCGCCTTGGCGCTGGGAAATTTCTGCGGAATCTGTGCCCTGATGTCCGCTTCGATCGCCGCAGGAACCGATAACTCGATATCGAAACGGCAGAAGCCCGCGCCGTTGCTGGCGTCATCGGTCTTATAGCGGGTGATCTGGAATGAAGGCTGACCGGCGTCGGTCAGGACAAACTGGGGACGCGGAACGATGTAGAAATTGCTTGAATTGGCATCGTCTCCATAATAATCCCAGTCGAAACCAGTGGAATCTTGATAAGTGCCTTTGAGCCTGAAATTCAACATAGCCTACCTCTTCAATATTTGGATGAGTGATGCGGTATTTACATGAAAGCGCACAAGATCAGTCGGCCGTGCCGCCCAGAGTCAATACATTTGCAGCCTTCGGCGAGACTTCCATGGTTTGCCATTTGCCGGCGAAAACCCTTATTTCATCCCATTGACCTTGGGTCCTGCCCAGATCGAACTGGTTGATAATCGAATCAATCGGTTCATCCCCTTGCAGGTCGGCGATGATCGCCGAAATCGCATTGCCATCGCTATTCCAGCCGTCTATCGTGGCTTGCAGAGAAGCAATCAGGTCGTCGAGTTCGCCGACGAGGGATGAAAGTGCCGAGGATGCGGTTTCCAGGGCTACCAGTTGCGCATTCAGCAAAGTGATTTCCAACTCGTATTCACCGGCTTTTTCCGCCTCTGCCAGCCGCTGATCGATCGTTGCCAATAGATCGTCTATGGCGAACGATGCGCTGACGATAAATATCAATCCGATTGTCAGCCCCAGAATTTTTCCGGGCTTGCCGAGTTTGTTCCCGTATTTCATGGCGTTCGAAGCCAGCGCCAAGTCCTTCTCGGCAGTGATCGTATCGACATCGATTTCCTCGTCGTATTGATCGACCATCTTCTTGATCTGATCCAGCGTCGCGCGTGCGGACGCCAGGTTTTCCTTGTCGATGGATTCCAGTTGCTGAAAGCTCGCGTGTTTATCGGAAAAGTTCGCGGCATCGCTCGCCTGCGCTGTCCTGATGCTTTGCAAAGAGGTCATCAATTTGCCCAGGCTTGCGGTTTGTTCGTCGATGGAATTATTCAGCCCCAGGAACAGAGTCTGCAATTGCCCTCTGTCCGGCGGCGACTGGCGCAACTGTGTCAGCACCAGCGGAATCGTGTTGTTCCACAGAGAAGCGTAGTTGATCGCGGCCTGCGGAATAATCGTCAATAGCGGCTGTACTTCGTTAAACCACTGCTCGCCGTCTGATTGGGCAGTTTTCAGATCGCCCTTCATTTCGGCGAGCAGCTGATCCTGATTCGGCAGCTTCTGCTCCAAATCGTCAAAAGTCACATCCTCGATATCCACATTGAGGATGTTATAGACCGACCCCTGGGCATCGATTCTGTCACTGAACACCTGGGTAAGCTGCGCCTTGGCAGCTTCGACATCGAACGTCAACGTATGCATGTTTTTTACGTCCTTTCGCTTATTGTGTTACCTGGAAATATTCTGCTTTAGAAAAACTGGCAAGGTGGAGAACACCATTCATCACCTTGCCAGTCCGGCTTCTAGGCGGCTTTTTTGACTGCCATCGGCTGCAAGGTGAGCGTGACCGGCGGATTGGCGAACACCGCTTGATCGAAGCCTTGCATCTGCTCCGCGAACGTCTGTAGCTGGCCCCACTGGGTCTGTGCGGTGTTCAGGTCCACCAGGCTCATGATGTCGCCGATGTGCTTCTCCGAATCGTTCAGGTCGGTGACAACCGCCTCCAGCTTGGCCGAAAGGGTTGCCCAGGTATCGAGAATGACCTGCACGCTTTCCATCGCCAGCTGGGATTGGATAACCAACGCACTCAAGGCTTTTTCGGTGGTATTCAGCGCCTGGACCTGGACGGTCAGTTCGTTCACTTCCAGTTGATCGAACGCTTTTTCCTGCTCGGCCTCCTGCTTTTTCTCGATGGAGGAAATCAGGTAGCCCGCCGAAACGCCGACCCCGATCATCCCCACCACCATACAGACCGCCCCAGCAACCAGACCAACTCCGGTTTCGGCGTTGGCCAAACCGATGGCGCCGCCGGCAATCAGTGCAACCGATACGCCGAGCGCGACTGCCTCGGCGGTAATCGCCTTATTCAACGCGGAAATCGCGTCGTCCAGCCCGGAAATCGCCGAATTCAGGGCAGTGATGTTGGCTTGTTCGAACTGCTGAATGAGCGCGAATTGGTTATTTGCCGAACTGAAATTACCGTGGTCAGCCGTGACCTCCGTATTGAAAGTCTTCAGGTTGGCAATCTCGCCATTAAGGGCGGTCTGTTGCTCGCCGATTTTTTCGAGCAAGCCCTGAAACAGCTGGGTAACCTCCTTGCGCTTGGCAGGATCTTCTTTGCTCAGCAAATCGGTTACCAGGGGAAGAATCAGCCCCATTTCCACCTGGAACTGCGAGTTGTAGTTGATGATCGCCTGCGGAATCGCGGTCAGGTTCGGCTGGATTTCATTACTCCAGAACTGCCCATGCTGCTTGGCGATCGTCAGATTGGCGTTGACTTGCTGGAGGAGCACGGTGGGGTCGGCGGGCAATTTGCTCTGAATATCCTTGGGGAGCGTGTTGAAACTGACGCCGGAGATGTCGGTACTTTGCAAGGCCGCCACATAAGCAGCCACGTTGGCCTTTGCATTGATGTAGCCGGCGAGCTTGTTTTGTTGGTCGGTTACGTTGGTTGCGAGCTGCACAGTCATATATTTCTCCTCATATGAATTGAAGTCGTGTGTAACGACATGGGTCACCGAATTTTTCTCACGAAAATCTTATGCACTTCATGAGAGTTCGATTCTTGAAATGCGTCAGCCTGGAATCAGGCAGCTCGCGAAATCGGCCAATTGCTGCCACTGTGCCTGCGCTGTTTCCAGATCGACCTGGGCCAGGACATTGATATATTGAGCATCCTCAGCATCTTTCAGATCGCTGATAACCGCCTCGTTTTTTACCTTCAACGTCGTCCAGGTATCGAGCACGCTCTGTAGCGCCTGCTGTGCCGCCTGGGAGTTACCCGTCTGGTTTTCCAGAATCGCCTTCGCGAAAACCAGGGTAACAAGCGAGGGATCGGAACCGACACCGCCGACCTTGAACGAGACATTCATATCGATTTCGACGATCGCGATACAGGGGCCTAGGACGCTGCCATCGAGAAAATGCTCACCGATAGCCGCATTCAATTGCTGTATCCACACCTGAGCGTTGACGAACCTTGCCGATACCGTGCCCAAATCGTCCGCGAGAGTGTCCTGATCGGCTTTAATCTCCGTGGAATAAGCCTTGATTTGCTGCTGCAACGAACCCAGCGCTGTTTCCTGTCCAGCGATCGCCGTAGTCAAATCACCGAACAAAGCCGCGACGTTGGTACGCTGTTGTTCGCTCGGCTGGCCGCCGGCACTTTGGATTTCCTGCAAAATAGCCAGTATCCCGTTGCTCTTGGATTGGAAACTCGCATTGAAATCGACAATTCCCTGGGGTACGTTGGCAGTCACGGACGGACAGATATTCCGGAGCCAGTTTTTGGCATGACCTTGGGCTGTCGCGAGATGCCCTTGTATCGGCACAAACCAGTCGGGAGGATTTTGCAGCTTGGGTACTGCCGAGATGGTGGCTTGCGCGTATTTTGTAACCTCAGAAGCCGCGCCGGCATTGTTGTTCAGATTTTTTTTCGTCGTTTCCAGATCAGGTGTCAACATGGTTTTTCCTATGAGCAGCCGGGCGAATTCGGTTAGGGAAAGGGTGTTGACAACGACTCTATCGCGCTTTAACAGCCTTGTGACCTAGTAGTGCTGATAGGTAATGGACGAAAAAACAGAATTGTTAATCCGTCAATAGGAGGTGAGGCTGCATGACATACATGCCCGAAAAACAGCTTGCCGATTACAACACGCTAGTCAGCGCCAAGTGCTTCAATAGGGGACATTTGGGCGGCTTTAAGTGCCGGATAGACCCCGAAGAACAAACCAACGAGCAAGGACAGGCGCTGCGCGAAAGAATCCTCGCAAGATAGACGAAGAGATGCAGCTGGAAATCCATTACCTCGACGAGAACGGGTTGTAGGAGAGGGCCATGCCCGCGAAAATCGCCCGCATGGCGGGCTCCTACCTCCGTCAATTCAATTTAGCCGAAAACGCCGTCTTCCGGCCCGAAACAGGCCGCATAGTCGCCGCACACCGCACAGCTCGGCGCACGGCAAGCGCGAACTTCCGCGCGCTCGCAAAGCTGCTTGTAGAAAAATTTCTTCCATTTCATGTTGCCGGTGTTTTTGGCGTAAAGCGCGGGGAAGCGCGTGCCGAGCAAATCGGACAGTTCCTGCCGGTTGGCGAGTCCCAAGTCCTGCCATAGATGGTTATCGCCAAGGCAGGCGGCAGCCACGGCACTGGAGAGCCATACTGATTCGTCGCTATCGTCGACGCGGTATTCAAGCAGCAAATCCAGGATGTCCTGATATTCGTCGGTGCGCAACGGTGCGCAGCCTCCGCTGCTAGTCAAAGCCTCACGACCAGCGTCGACGCCAGGAAAGTAACGTTCCAGCAAACGATCGAAATCGTCGGAGGCGATGCCGTGCAGC
>CALMWM010000275.1 GCA_937873435.1 uncultured Gallionellaceae bacterium | reverse complement strand
CGCCAAGTTGGCCGGACATTTGTGCGCGCCAGATGGCGTTATGCTTGCCATGAAAGGAGTAGAACCTCACGAGGAGGCGTTGCAGTTGCCGGAAAACGTAACGGTCGAGCAAATTATCCCGTTGAAAGTTCCGATGCTTGATGCGGAACGGCATTTAGTCGTAATGAGGGTGGCGTAAATGGCAAGAATTCTCGCAGTAACGAACCAAAAGGGCGGCGTCGGCAAAACGACTACCAGCGTCAACTTGGCCGCCAGTTTGGCGGCAACCAAACGGCGTGTTCTGCTCGTCGATCTCGACCCGCAAGGCAATGCCACCATGGGTAGCGGTGTCGACAAAATGCAGTTGGCGCACACGGTCTACCATTTGTTGTTGGGGCAAAAAACACCAGCTCAAACCGTGGTGACCAATACGACAGGCAACTATCATCTGATACCGGCCAACCGTGATTTGGCCGGCGCCGAGGTTGAGTTGGTGCAGGAGTTGGCGCGGGAGTGGCGTTTAAAAAATGCGTTAAGCGAACTTGAACAGGACTACGACTATATTCTGATCGATTGCCCGCCCGCCCTTAACCTGCTTACGGTTAATGCGTTATGTGCCGCCCATGCCGTGATGATACCCATGCAGTGCGAATACTATGCGCTGGAAGGATTGAGCGATTTAGTTCAGACCATCAAGAAAATTCGTGCCGCCCTGAACCCCAACCTGGAAATAGAAGGGCTGCTGCGTACCATGTTTGATACGCGCAACACTCTGGCGCAGCAGGTGTCGGAGCAGCTTCAGCAGCATTTCGGCGATAAGGTCTATCGCACGGTTATTCCGCGAAACGTTCGTCTTGCAGAAGCGCCAAGCTACGGGTATCCAGTTATCCACTACGATAAAGGTTCGCGAGGCGCGCAGGCCTACCTGGCACTGGCAGGAGAAATTTTAAGGAAACACCAGCCGGTTGCGGCGGTAGAGGGGAAGTAAATGGTCAAAATGAAAGGGTTGGGTCGAGGGCTGGACGCCTTGCTTGCAGGAAACCAAAATGACACGAGTAGCGATAACCAGCAAACGCTAGGTCTGGATCAACTGCAACCCGGCAAGTATCAGCCGCGCACGCACATGGACCAAGAATCCCTCGCGGAGCTGGCGGAGTCGATCCGCTCACAAGGCATCATGCAGCCGATACTGGTGCGGCGTGTGGAACAAGGATACGAAATTATTGCCGGGGAAAGACGCTGGCGCGCCGCGCGCATGGCCGGGCTGACCGAGGTACCCGTGCTGATTCGGGATGTGCCGGACGAAGCGGCATTGGCGATGTCGTTAATCGAAAACATTCAGCGAGAAAACCTTAACCCTCTGGAAGAGGCGCATGGAATCCAGCGCCTGGTCAACGAGTTCGGAATGACGCACGAGAAGGCTGCCGTTGCGGTAGGCCGGTCGCGAAGCGCGGTTAGCAATTTATTGCGCCTGCTCAATCTGGCAGCGCCAGTGCAGGAGTTATTGTCACAATGCAAACTTGAAATGGGACATGCTCGCGCCCTTTTGCCTTTGCCCAGCGCCACGCAAATCCAAGCAGGGCAAGAAATTTCAGCAAAACAGCTGTCTGTGCGCGAGGCGGAGCATTTGGTAAAACGCTTGCTATCACCACCTCACCCCGTCAGCAAGAAACCGGACCGGGATGTCCTGCACCTGCAAGAAAACCTCGCCGAAAAACTGGGGGCAAAAGTGACCCTTAGAACCAGCAAGAAGGGAGCGGGTAAGCTGATCATCGACTATGGCAGCTTGGAACAACTGGATAGCATTATCGCCAAACTCTTTTGATGGCAACTAAATTCTTTGTATATCAATACCATAAGAGAATTCTTATGCGTAATTCGGACATGAAAATCCTGAAAACCAACTCGTTGATAATACGGATAAATTGACGTAAGCAAGAGAGCATATTAGAATTGCGTGGTTTGATTGAAAGCTCGAACCGATGGAAGTTGCGCCATATCGAACGGTGACGCTGCAAGTAGGCATAGCATTAATAAGTGGCGCGCTGTTTTACTGGTTCCTTGGGATCGGGTCTGGCAAGTCTGCCTTTTACGGCGGTATGGTGGCGACGATCAACGGACTGTCGCTGCTGAGAAGAGTTAACGCAGCCGAGAAAGCAACAGAGAGTTTTCCGGCAAGGGCTCTGGGAATTTTGATTTCCGGGGTTATCAATCGTTTTATACTGGTACTGGTCTTGTTTGGCATAGCATTTGGTGTCTTGCACCTAGGCGCTGTGCCAGCGCTGGCTACGTTTGCGTTTTCCCAGCTGGCTTATGGCTGGGGACTAAGAAGAAGTTACAAGGATTTATTGTGAGCGAATCTCATAGTGCGCATGGCGCAATGGTGCCATCCGACAACCCTGCAATGTACATTCAGCATCACCTCGCCAACTGGAAAATGGGCGAGGGGTTTTGGACATGGCATCTCGATACCATTCTGTTCGGTATGCTGACGGCTTTTATCCTGATGTATTTCGGACGGAAAGTGGCGAAAAACCTGACGTCGGAGGCCCCCACCGGCTTGCAGAGTTTCATGGAAATGATCGTCGAGTTCGTCGATGGCCAGGTCAAGGAAAGCTTTCATGGTCATAGCAAGCTGGTTGCGCCGCTAGCTTTGACCATATTCGCTTGGGTGTTCCTGATGAACGCCATGGATCTGTTGCCGGTCGACCTGCTGTCCTTCATCGGTGGGGTTCTGGGCTTGGAGCTGCATGCTAAAGTTGTCCCGACAACCGATCTCAACACGACCTTCGCCATGGCGATTTCCGTATTTGTTCTAATTGTCTACTTCAGCATCAAGTCCAAGGGCGTGATTGGTTTCGGCAAGGAATTTCTTTACATCCCATTCGGCAAATACCTGATGCCGGTGAATATCGTCATGAAACTGGTAGAAGAGCTTGCCAAGCCGGTGTCGCTGGGGATGCGTCTGTTCGGCAACATGTATGCGGGTGAGTTGATTTTTCTTTTGATCGCCTTGTTGCCGTTCTGGGTGCAGCCATTGTTGTCGACCCCGTGGGCGATCTTCCATATCCTGATTATCACGTTGCAAGCATTTATCTTCATGATTCTGACGATCGTCTATCTATCGCTGGCAATTGAAGAACACTAAAAAGTTTCAATCATTATCTTTAACTACTGAAATAGGAGAAATCATGGAAATTTACGGTATGACCGCTTTGGCAGTCGGCATTATTCTCGCGGCAGCAGGTTTGGGTTCAGCTCTGGGCTGGGGCCTCATTTGCGCCAAGACCCTGGAAGGTATTGCACGTCAGCCTGAAATGAAGCCAGAACTGATGAAGAACATGTTCTTCTTCGGCGGCCTTATGGAAGCGTTCCCGATGATCGTGTTGGGTCTCTCCATGTGGTTCGTTTTTGCAAACCCGTTTGTTCATTAATTGATAGGTTTTCGATAACCGGGGTTAACAAGTGAACGTAAACGCAACCATAATCGGCCAGCTGATTACCTTCTGGGTGCTCATCTGGTTCGTGATGAAATACGTCTGGGGGCCGATTACCTCCATGATGGAAGCGCGCACCAAGCGTATTGCCGATGGTCTGGCTGCTGGCGAGCGCGGCAAGCATGAGCTCGAACTTGCTGCCAAGCGTGGTTCCGAGGTCTTGTTGGAAACCAAGCATAAAGCGGCTGAAATTATTGCTTTGGCTGAGAAGCGCGCCAGTGAGATCGTGGAAGAAGCCAAAGGCAATGCCAAAGCGGAAGGCGAGCGCCTGATTGCGGGCGCCAAGGCAGAAATCGAGCAGGAAGTGTACCGTGCCAAAGAGGGGTTGCGCCAGCAGGTGGCGGAATTGGCTGTGGCTGGAGCTGAAAAGATTCTTCGCCGCGAAATTGACGCCAAGGCACATACCGAGCTGCTGTCTTCCATCAAGAATGAGCTGTAGACATCATGGCTGAAGAAATTACCGTTGCCCGGCCCTACGCCGAGGCTGTCTATGAATTGGCCAACCAAGGCAATGCACTGGAGCGGTGGTCGCAAACGCTAGCGTTTGCGGCATCCGTTGCAGCAGATCCTCAAATGGGTACGATCATCGGCAACCCGAAATTGACGCAGGCCGAACAGGAACATGCATTTCTGTCAATTTGCGAAGGTCGGCTGGACGATCAAGCAAAAACCTTTATGCATTTGTTGCTGGAAAATCATCGAATCTGCTTGCTGCCAGCGATAGCTAGCCTGTTCGAGGAGTTCAAGGCGGCGCACGAGGGCAAGGTGGAGGCCAGCATCACTTCTGCCTTTCCTCTTGGAGAGTCTGAAGTCAAGGACTTGGTAGATCGTCTCGTAGCCAAATACAAGCGCCAAATACAGCCATCCGTGACCGTCGATCCAGAACTGATCGGCGGCGTCCGAATTGTTGTCGGAGACGCCGTATTTGATGCATCCGTGCGCGGCCAGTTGGAAAAAATGGCATTCGCGCTCAAACGTTAGGAGTTAACATGCAGTTGAACCCCTCAGAAATCAGTGATCTGATCAAGAGCAAGATCGAGAATCTCGCAACCGCCGCAGAAGCGCGTACGCAAGGCACCGTCGTAACAGTTACAGACGGTATCGTGCGCGTGCATGGTTTGTCGGACGTTATGCAAGGCGAAATGCTGGAATTCCCCGGCAATACCTTTGGTTTGGCATTGAACCTCGAGCGCGACTCGGTTGGTGCCGTGGTGCTGGGCGAATACGAGCACATTACCGAAGGCGATACCGTCAAATGTACCGGCCGTATTCTCGAGGTACCGATTGGTGAAGCGCTTATCGGGCGCGTAGTCAATGCACTGGGCCAGCCAATTGACGGGAAGGGGCCGGTTAATGCCACATTGACCGCCCCTATCGAAAAAATTGCTCCGGGCGTGATTGCCCGCCAGTCAGTTTCGCAACCCGTGCAAACCGGCTTGAAAGCCATTGACTCCATGGTGCCGATCGGTCGCGGTCAGCGCGAACTGATCATTGGTGATCGTCAAACTGGTAAAACCGCAGTGGCCGTCGACGCCATCATCAACCAGAAAGGCACTGGCGTTATTTGTATTTACGTCGCAATCGGCCAAAAAGCTTCCTCGGTTTCCAACGTGGTACGCAAGCTTGAAGAGCACGGTGCCATGGGACACACCATTGTTGTCGTGGCGACGGCCTCGGATTCAGCGGCAATGCAATACATCGCGCCCTACTCCGGCTGCTCCATGGGTGAATATTTCCGTGACCGCGGTCAGGATGCACTGATTATTTATGACGATCTGACCAAGCAAGCTTGGGCCTATCGCCAGATTTCCCTGCTGCTGCGCCGCCCGCCAGGCCGCGAAGCCTATCCTGGCGACGTCTTCTACCTGCACTCGCGCCTGCTGGAACGCGCTTCGCGCATCAGCGCTCACGAGGTGGAAAGGCTGACCAACGGCGAGGTTAAGGGTCAGACAGGTTCGCTGACGGCTCTGCCGATCATCGAAACCCAGGCCGGCGACGTATCCGCATTCGTCCCGACCAACGTGATTTCGATTACAGACGGCCAGATTTTCTTGGAAACCGACTTGTTCAACGCCGGTATCCGTCCTGCTATCAACGCAGGTTTGTCGGTTTCCCGCGTCGGTGGCGCGGCACAGACTAAAGTCATCAAGAAGCTGGGTGGTGGTATTCGTTTGGCGCTTGCGCAATATCGCGAACTCGCCGCGTTTGCTCAGTTTGCTTCCGATCTCGACGAAACGACCAGAAAGCAATTGGAACGCGGCAAGATGGTGACGGAACTGATGAAGCAGCCGCAATTCTCCACCATGACTGTGGCGGAAATGGCATTGACGTTATTCGCCGTCAACAAGGGCTATCTCGACGATGTGGAAGTCAAAAAAGCACTTTCTTTTGAATCGGCTCTGTTGGCATTCATCAAGAGCAAGCATCGTGCGCTTATCGAAAAGATAGAGACGACCAATGAACTTGACGGCGATGGCGAAAAAGCACTGGCTGCCGCCATTGAGGAATTCAAGTCGAATTCCGTTTACTGATGCCGCGCAAAACCACGGGAGTTAAATAGTTATGGCTGGCGGTAAGGAAATTCGGACGAAGATAAAAAGTGTCCAGAATACCCAGAAAATCACCCGCGCTATGGAAATGGTGGCCGCATCGAAGATGCGCAAGGCGCAGGATCGTATGCGTGCAGCGCGCCCGTATGCAGAAAAGATACGCAATGTGGCGGCACATTTGAGCCATGCGCATCCGGAGTATCGTCACCCTTTCGTGGTTGCACGTGCTGAACCAAAGCGTGTTGGCGTAGTGGTCGTCACTTCCGATAAGGGATTGTGCGGCGGATTGAACACCAACGTCCTGCGTATGATTCTGCACAAGATGAAAGAGTGGGAAGCGAGTGGCGTGGGCGTCAATGTGTGTGCACTGGGCGGCAAAGGCTTCGGCTTCATGCAGCGCGCAGGCGCGAGCGTGCTCGCGCATCAAACCGGCTTGGGCGACACGCCTCACCTGGAAAAATTGATCGGTCCGGTCAAGGTGATGCTGGATGCTTATATCGACGGCAAGATCGACGCCCTCCATATTTGCTACACACGCTTTATCAACACCATGAAACAGGAGCCGGTTGTAGAGCAATTGTTGCCTATCAGCGGTGAAAGCCTGGGCAGCGCCAAGGGCCATTGGGATTACCTGTATGAGCCAGATGCCAAGCAGGTGATCGACGAGCTGCTGGTTCGCTACATCGAGACGCTGATTTACCAGGCTGTAGCGGAAAACATGGCATCCGAGCAGAGCTCGCGGATGGTGGCGATGAAGGCCGCATCCGACAATGCCGGAAACGTTATCGACGAACTGAAACTGATCTACAACAAAACACGTCAAGCTGCGATCACCAAGGAGCTATCCGAGATCGTGGCAGGTGCGGCGGCGGTTTAACGAATTGTATTTATTAAGGAAGTGGCGATGAACGAAGGAAAAATCGTACAGATCATCGGTGCGGTGGTGGACGTGGAGTTTCCGCGTGCATCCTTGCCCAGGGTTTACGACGCACTGAAAATGACCGACCCCGACCTGACTCTGGAAGTACAGCAGCAGCTCGGCGACGGCGTAGTGCGTACCATTGCAATGGGTACAACGGATGGCTTGCGCCGCGGAATGCCGGTCACCGGTACCGGTGCGGCAATTCAGGTACCTGTCGGCACCAAAACACTGGGCCGCATTATGGACGTGCTGGGTAATCCGGTGGACGAAAAAGGCCCGATCGGAAATGAGCACAGCTGGGGTATCCATCGCAAGGCACCGTCTTTCGAAGAGCTCGCTGCTTCGAATGAGCTACTCGAAACCGGGATCAAGGTGATCGACCTGATGTGTCCGTTTGCCAAGGGTGGTAAGGTTGGCCTGTTCGGCGGCGCCGGCGTGGGCAAGACCGTGAACATGATGGTTGCGCTCTTCCAGCTATTTCCTGCGTTCCTTCCTGATACTGGCCACCATGTA
>CALMWM010000274.1 GCA_937873435.1 uncultured Gallionellaceae bacterium | reverse complement strand
GCGTGGGGCGGCTACTGGTCTTGGGATCCCAAGGAAACCTGGGCCCTGATCGTGTGGCTGAACTATGCAGCCTGGCTGCATATTCGCCTGGTGAAAGGCCTGCGCGGCCCGATGCTGGCGTGGTGGGCGGTAATCGGCCTGCTGGTGACCGTATTCGCCTTCGTCGGCGTCAACATGTTCCTGTCCGGTCTGCATTCCTACGGTACGCTGTAAACAACAAAGGTTGACGTTTGTCAGCGTATTTTTGCCTGATTACATGTAAGATATATACTTAATTAAGTGTAATCAAGGAGCAGGGCGTGAAGCAATTTACCATCGCAGCAATTATCCTCGGCGGCATGGCGGCAGACAGCGCCGTGGCGGCACCGCCCAAGGGCGATGCGGAAAAAGGCAAACAGATCGTATCCCAGATTTGTACTGCATGTCATGGTTTGGACGGCAACGGAACCGATCCGACCAACCCGGAATTTCCCAAAATCGCCGGCAAGCAGCCGGAATACCTCCTTAAACAACTCAAGGATTTCAAAGCCGGCAAGCGCAAGAGCGACATCATGTCCGGTATCGTCTCGGGACTCTCGCCCGATGACATGACCAATCTGGCGGTTTACTTTGCGGCCCAGAAAAGCAAGCCGAGCGTGCAAAAAAACCCGGAACTGGTGGAATCCGGCAAGAAATTCTACGCCGAAGGCAGTCCCGACAGCGGGGTTCCCGCCTGTAGCGGCTGCCATCTGCCGGATGCCAGCGGCACCGACAAATACCCGCACCTCGCCGGACAGCATGCCGCTTACGTGTTCCAGCAGCTCAAACGTTTCGCCAGTGGCGAGCGCGATAACGATAGGGGTCTGGTGATGCAGTCGCTGGCCATGCGCATGTCGGAGCAGGAAATGAAAGCGGTTTCCGAATATATTATGGGCATGAAATAACAAGGACATCCCAAATGAAAAAGCACGTACTCTCCCTGATCGTTCTCCTGATGCCGCTGTCCGTATTGGCCGCGCCACCGCAACAGCCGAAAGCGGAAGGCATCGAATCGCCGAATTACGTATGGAATGCCGACAAAGGCGAGAAAAAGGAAATTCTCAAGCTCAAGGGCAATGCCGAACGCGGCAAGGAAGCCTACCAGGGCTGCCAGGGTTGCCACAAGCCGACCGGTGCGGGCATTCCCGACGGTACTTATCCGCAGCTGGCCGGCCAACACGCCAGCGTGCTGATCAAACAGATGGCCGACACCCGCGAAGGGCGCCGCGACAACCCGAAAATGTTTCCGTTCGCCGGAAAACACGTCGTGACCCCACAGGAGATTGCCGACATTGCGGTCTACCTGCAAAACATGAAGATTCCGCGCGATAACGGCAAGGGGCCGGGTAACGCGCTGGCGCTCGGCAAAGATCTGTACTCGAAAGACTGCCTGACTTGCCACGGCGACAACGGCGAGGGCAATGCTGGCAAATTCTATCCGGTATTGGCCGGCCAGCACTTCAAATACCTAGCGCGCGAAATCCGCGACATCCGTGATGGCAGGCGTCGTAACGCCAATCCTAAAATGGTCAAGGTGGTCAAGGATTACACCGGCGCCGAGGCGGAAGCCGTGGCCGACTACATGTCGCGCCTGCTGATGCCGGAACGCGCCGCAGAAAAATAGATAGATCGCATCACGGGGCCTTCATACCCCGTGGTGTTCCTGCTTTCCCGCCAAGTGCCCAGTTTGGGTTTGCTTCGGTCGCAATACCGCTTCTCTTTTGTCAGCGCTTGCCCCATAATTTTCCGCTCCGCAACAACGGTGACCGTCCACGGCCAGTCATTCCCGGAACCTCACTGCGAAGGCATGACACATGAGCAAGACCAATCGCGACTACACCATAGGGCTGTACCAAACCTTTCTGGCGCGCCAGCCCGATTCTGCGGGTCTGGATTATTATTCGCAGCGGCTCGATTCGGGGTTTTTTACTCGAGCCCAAGTCGCCTACACATTTCTCACCTGCCCGGAATATAATCCTGCAGCCGAATCGGTCGCACGCCTTTATCTTGCCGCCTTCCAGCGCATCCCCGACACCAGCGGCTTGCAGTTCTGGCAGGGGGTGCTGGTGAATGGCGGTTCGGTGGCGCAAATCGCCCAGATCTTCACGCAAACCTCCGAATTCGCCGCGCTGTATGGCCCCAACCTGAATTCCAGCCAGTTCATCGACATCCTCTACAGCAACGTCCTCAACCGTTCTGCCGACGCCGGCGGAAAACAGTATTGGACCCAACAACTCGTCGCTGGATTGAGCAAAGGCGATGTCCTGAACAGTTTTGCGCAAGCGCCGGAAAACCAAACCAAAACCGCAGCGAAGGTGAAAACCACGCTGATGTATTCCGTTATGGCCGACCGCGCGCCGACCGCCATTGAACTGGCAGCGGCGCCGACTGATCTCGAGCAACTGGCGCTGAAGGCTGCGCAAGCGTCGGGTACCGCCGCTTTCAGTGCCGCCATTGCCTACTCCAGCAGCGTTTTCAACGAAGCCGACAGCAACAACGGCAGCATCGACAACACTATCACCCTGACGCTCAGCGGGGATACCTTCAAAGGCAGTATTGGAGCGAATCTCGGCAAGGTCAGCAATACCCCGAGCGGCCTCACCGCCAGCCTGACCAAAACCGGCGATACCACTGCCACCCTGGCGTTGACCGGCACCGCCAAAGACCATGGCAGCGCCAACGATATAAGCAATCTGACGGTCACGCTGGGAAACGCCGATTTCACCGGCGGTGCTGCCATCCTGGTCAGCGGTGCTACCCAGAATAGTCTGAAAATAAGCTACATCGATTTACCGCTCAAGGAAACGGCGGGCACCCTGAGCGCCACCGGCGCAATTTCGAGTTCCTTGAGCGTCGATCTGACAACGGACAAAGTCACCTTGGGAACCACCGCCCTATCGCTTCTTAGCGGAGATCTCGGTAATGTGGTTAATGTCGATCTGAGTGAACTAAAGCCGGTCGCTACCACTACAACCACCACCAAAACCACAGTCAGCGTCAGCATCAAGGGCGATGACCAAGCGAACAATCTTATTGCCGCCGGCTACCCCACCACCATCGAGGGCGGTAAGGGGAATGACACCATCGTCTGCGGTTCGAGCACGGATACCCTCGTGTTTTCCAGCACCGCCGATGGAAATGGCGTGGATACGTTAAGCGGCTTTACCATCGGAAAAGGGGGGGATGTTTTGAAATTCTCTGCCTTCCTGAACAAAACGGGAATAGCGAACATTGCCACCCAGAGCGCAACCAGCAGCGCAGCGAAAGCCTGGAATAATGGCGACGTACTGGTCATTCAGGGGCACAGTCTCGACGCCACCGTCCTGGCCGGAATTTTCGGGGCGGGAAAGGCATTTGCCGCGCCCACGGCGGCCCGTAAGGCCGTCCTGATCACCGCCGACATCGTTGGCGATGCCAGCGTCTGGTTTCTCACCAACCAGACCGATCCTACTGCCATCACCAGCAATGAAATTACCCTGGTCGGCACGCTCAAGAATATCAATAACCTGGAACTGGTGGGGTTCGATTCGAGCAATTTTGCCTAAGCAGTACCCTGCCAGTCCTCACGCTTTTTTACTTTCCAACTCCGCGTAACACGGCAATTTGCTGGCGCATCGGCCCGGTTACCGGCTCCAGTTTGCGCCGCATCAAGGTACCTTCCGCGGTAGTGCGCGAGAGGATGGAACGGGCGATTTCCGCGTCCATTTGCGCCAGAATCAGCATTGCGCGCAGTTCGGCGCGCAGTTCGGCGCGCAGTTCGGCGCGCAGTTCGGGTGCAAGCGCAAGGATCTCCTGTGCGCTGCCGTTCCGGGCCAACAGGGTATCCGAATGCGCCAGCAAAGCTTCGACTTCGACGATGCCGCTTTCTTCCGGCCTGAGCGTGGAAAAGTAGGCGGCAAGCGCATTGAACGCTGCTATTGCCACATCCTGGTTGGCCGGGCGTGTTATTACATCCTCGGCGGCGCGCAGAAACGCCTGACCGCCGCCTGACAGCACCCGCAACAAGGCAGCGGCATAAATGTTGCCTGCCGTTGCCAAATGCTCGATCCCCGCCGCGACGTCCTCATGATCTGCGCGTGCCGTAGTTTGTCCTGGCAGGCTGTCCGGCAGACGCTGGAGAAACGGCACGTAAAACGCATTGTCGCGGCTTGCCTTGTTCCACAAGCGCAGGCGGGCGGCTTCGTCGATCAGGCCGGGATGCAGAACGATGCGCACGGTATCCATCTGCACATGCGCCTGGTTTTCGAAAGGCAAGTGCTCAATGAGGAATTCCGCCAGCACCTTCCCGATCTCATCTTTCGCCACACACTCGCGTTCCAACATGCGCCGCGCATTGTCCGCCACCGGCATCGCCCACCAGGCGAGCCGCGCCAGTTCCGCGGTGATCTTCGGGGAATAAGCCACGGATACCACAGCTTCCGGTTCGCCCAGCAACAACAGCTTGTCGAGATTCTCGCCCATCGGCTGGCCCGAGCGTGTCCACTGGCGCAGATATATTGGGAAGCCGCCGGGCGAGCCGAGCGCGTGGCTCGACAAAAGCTCGCGCACCAGGCGCAAATACTGTTCCTTGCGTCCAGTAGGATGCAGTGCGACGCTTGCCTCGCCGCGCCCGGTCAAGCCGTGCAGGGTCATGTTGGTTTCGTCGATGCGGATGGCCTGTACTCCGTTGGCGAGCAGGACATTGAGACGCAGGGAGTCTTCAGAAGAAAGTTCGGGCATTGTTAATTCAGTTGAATGCGCTGTCCCCACGGCACCGAGGCTTTTCCCTTGACCAGCCAAATCACCGGATAATCCGGTTCTGCTGGCGGAAAATTGCCCTCGCCATCGGTGAAATACAGCAGTAAATCGGGATGCGCCGCCTGGCTGCTTACCCAGTCGAACACCGGAGCGAAGCTGGTGCCGCCGCCGCCGGCGAATTGACGCGGCGCGGCCAAGGCTTCCCAGGGTTCGAAGCGCCACGGGCCGTCGGCGCTCAGCGCATTGTCGCAGGCGAGCAGCGTGACGCGGGCGCGCAGCTGGCTTTTCAGCGCATCGACTTCCGCCAGAAAGGCGCCGATATCCGCATCCGACACCGAGCCGCTGACATCCAGCGCCACCACGACTTCGAGCTGAGCGCTACGCAGGCTGGGGAAGATCATCGAACCCTCGCGCCGCGACGGGCGCAAATAGGTGTAATCGTCGCGTGCGCTAAGCGTCATATAGCGCGCCAGCAACATCCGCCAGGGCAGCTTGGGTTGCAGCAGGTGATCGACCAGGCGCGCCATCGAACCGGATAGTTTGCCCGCCTGCTGTGCCGCCTGAGCCGCCGAAGCGAGATATTGCTGCCAGCGCGACGAGAGTTGTTCGCGTTCCTGCGTGGACAACGGCGGCGGCACGCCGTCTGGATTATCCTGCTCCTCTCCGCCGCCTCGCCCGGTTTCATTATGTTCGACATCCTCGCCACCACTGCCGCCGGATTTTTGCAACCCGTCGTTGTGGCCGCTGTCGCCTTGCCCGTCGCCGTCGTAAAGATGCTTGTCGAGCGGTTGATCGCGGCTATTGTCGTCCAGCGAGGGGTAAATCTCCTCGGCGGAAAGTCCGTCGAACACATCCAGAATCAGCGAGCCCGGCGGCGGTTTCAGGCCGTCCTTGATCAGCAGCGGATTGATCGCGAAATCGCAGGCCACATCCCAGCGCTGCTTGATGCGGTGGTTGCGGCGGGCGAAATGCGACAATGCGCAATGCAATGCCTCATGGGCCAGTATGAACTGGGTCTGCTCCAGGCTCAGCGCATCGATGTAATCCGGGTTGTAATAAAAGCGCCGTGCGTCGGTGGCCGTGGTCGGGCACCACTGCGGATTGGCGGCGGTCATCGGCAGGCGCAGCACCAGCGCGCCGAGAAACGGCTTGTCGAGGATCAGGCGCGTGCGCGCGGCGGCGAGCTTGGTTTCGATTTCACTGGTCATCACATCTCATACAGCATCAAATCCGCCACCGCATTCGCCCATTTGGTGAACTGCGGCACGCCGAACAACTCCTGGCCGATGGCGCGGTGCATGTCGGACACCAGCATGATGCCCATCTCGCGCAACGGCAGTTTGGCGGCGTAATCGAGGATATGGCCGTAGACCGCCTTCGCATCCGGGCTGCCCTTGGCGCGCACAGCCCGCCCCACTAACGCGGAGGCCACCGCATACTGCAAGTCGATTTCCGCCGGTGCGGCGACTTCATCGCCACGGACAATCGCATCCAGATCGGGGAGGCGTTCCAGGTTGGCGATAAAGGCGTGCAATTCGATGCCGGCAGCCGGGCCGACGCAGGCTTTCAAGGTGTCGAGCAGCAGCGAAGTCTCGTCGCCGAATTTTTGCAGCGCGCGGTGCGCGAATTCCCACGAACGCGGGCTTGGAAAGGCAATCGGATTATGCGCCGGATCGAAATCGAACAACAATTCGGGACGAAAGCGCAGGAAAGCGATTAGGCGTTCGTCGATGCGCGACTGGTAGGCCCACGACACCCAGTCATCGAGGTTGGTTTCCACCTCGAAATGGGAAAAGCGGTTGGCCAGCGGCGCCGGCATGGTATAGGTCACGCCGCGGTCGCCCTGGCGGTTGCCGGCGGCGAAAATCGCCCAGCCCTCGGGTACGCGGTAGTCGCCCAGGCGGCGGTCGAGGATCAGTTGGTACGCGGCGGCGGAGACGCTGGGCGGCGCGGCATTGATTTCGTCGAGAAACAGGATGCCTTGCGGCGCATCGCGCTGCGCATCAGGCAGCATCGAAGGGGGAGCCCATTCGACGCGCTCGTCGACCCGGTAAGGAATGCCGCGCAAATCCGAAGGCTCCATCTGCGACAGACGGATATCCACCACCGGTACGCCATGACGGGCACCGACTTGCGCGACCATTTGCGACTTGCCGACGCCGGGGGCGCCCCACAGCATCACCGGGGTATGGTGGCCTTCGCGCACGCTGGTAAATTCGCGCTCCAGGATGGTGATCAGATGGGCTGGACGCATGGAAACTCCGGGTTAAAGTATGGAGTCGATTATAGCGAGCCGGGCAGCGCTTGAATAGTTGATCGTGCTACTGGGATTTCAGTTCCGGCGGCGTATTCAAAGCCGGATTTTCGATGGGAATGCTAAAGTGAAAAACGCTGCCCTTACCGACAGCGGACTCGACCCAGATGTCGCCGCCGTGGTTGTTGACGATTTGCCGGGAGATCGACAATCCCAGCCCAGTGCCTTGCGGCTTGTCGGTGAGGGTGTCGCTGATCTGCCTGAATTTGTCGAACACTTTATCCAGGTTCTCTTGGGCGATGCCGACCCCACTATCCTGGATGCTGAAATGGACTAATTGACCCTGTCGCGATGCATTTAGGGCGATGTGACCATGCGGGGTGAATTTGATGGCATTGGAAATCAGGTTGATCAACACCTGAAGCAATCGAATTTCATCGCCGGTTACCTTAGGC
>CALMWM010000273.1 GCA_937873435.1 uncultured Gallionellaceae bacterium | reverse complement strand
GCGACCTGGAGGTCGCTCCTACAAATATTCTGGAAGCGAAAGGAACCATATTAACCACGGTATGGGGCTTGATAAGCCCCATGTTGTAGCGCACAATCATCGCCATGAAGGCGATTCCCCTCCAACGCATGAAACGCTCCCATCGCGGGGGTATCGTGGAAATCAACGTCTGGCGTGTCTCGGAGCCGGTGCCGCCGTGTACGCACCACTGCAAATACCGTCTGGTTTACGTGGTGGATGGGCGACGCCTGGTCGGTTTCGACAACGAACGCGGTAAAGGCGACCACCGCCACGTCGGAGACGAGGAATTGCCCTACGACTTCATCAACGTGGAAAAACTGCTTACCGATTTCTGGCAAGCCGTGGGAGATTGGATATGAGACTGGAAATTCGCGTGGCCGAACCCATCGAAGACATGAGCGCCCGCTCGCGGGAACACGCCCGCCGGATCGACGCCGGCGAAACGCCGGAGCCGCTGTGCGAAGTCGGATTCGAGACCATGGCGCAATTCGGCGCGGTTTTCACCCCCAAGCGCTGGGAATTGGTGGAAGCATTGAAAGCCGCCAGCCCGCTGTCGATCTACGCCTTGTCCAAACAGCTCAAGCGTCACTACCGCAACGTCCATAAAGACGTGACCGCGCTGATCGAGTGGATGGTGATCGAAAAGGACGAAAGCGGCAAAGTCTTCGTCCCCTGGGACGAGATCGCGGTGCGCTGGCCGTTGATCAGGCAGGCGGCGTAGTTGGTGCTGCTGGCTAGATGCGGCGCCGCTGTAGCGAGGTAGGTTGCGGTGACGAAGGAACCGCACCGTTTAAGCGCGACCGATGCGCTTCGTGCCTCAGCGCATCCTACGCGTGCTATGGGAGTTGATTGGATCACCTTCATTGTCTCCATATGGACGGTCAATATTTTTCAACGGCTCAAGGGCAGCGATTACATCTTCGATCGAGGGGGGGCGGTTCATAGACTATTTCCTTTGTACTTGGATCGTTCGAAACATAAAATTTCTTGGCTGGTAGTACCTAAATATGATTTAGGTACTACCAATCCTAACAGCTCAGATTAGCCAAATCAACGCGACATAAGCTACGCTGCAATCACCCCCGCCAACCCCGCCGCATCCCGCACCCGCATCGCGCCCCGCCCAGTCTCCACCAGCCCCGCCGCGGCCAGTTCGCCGATCAGGCGCGCCACGACTTCGCGGGTGGTGCCGAGGTGGTGGGCGATCTGCTGCTGGGTCATGCGCAGCACGCCTTCCGCCGAGGCGTGCACCAGGATGAGGTTGGCGAGGCGCTGTTCCAGCTTGTAGGAATGGATTTGTTCGAGTTCCGCCATGAGGCGGAATACCAGGGTGGAGAGGGCGCGCACGGTGATGTCCTGGATCGCCGGTTCGCGGGCGAACAGTTCGCGGAATACCGGCCCCGGTATCAGCGCCACGGTGGTGGGGCTTTCGGCCTGCACCCAGGCGGGGTAGAGCAGATCGTTGAACAGGCTGTTCAGGGCGAACACGCAGGTTTCGCCGGGGTCGATGAAATACAGGGTGGCCTCGACGCCGCTCGGCGACAGCGAATACACCCGCAGCCGGCCCCGGGCGACGAAATACGCCCCGGAGATCCGCTGCCCCTTGTGGAGTATCGGCCCGGACGGCGCGGGCACGTCGCTGACCCGCGCCTGATGCAGGAGTCGCTTGCCCGCGGCGCTCAAATCGCGGAACGGGACCAGGGTTTCCAGCTCGATCATCACGCTTTCCCCGCTTGCGTCGATAAAGCGCCAGCATACCTTTTCGCGATTATGCGGGGAATCGTCACTTCATCGCGTAAGCGCGCGCAACCAGGCGCTCGCTGCTGAGGGATTCGAGGAAGGCGACGATGTCCGCCACGTCGCGATCGCTCACATTGCGCCGCTCGACCTGGCTGAGTACCCGTCCCGTCGCTGACCAATGGAGCGCCCCATCCGGGCGGGTGGCGCCGTCCACGCTGGCGCCGAGTTGGGCGCTGGCCATGATGCGCACCGCGTCGGAGAGTTTTTCCACCGAGCCGTTGTGGAAATACGGGCCGGTCAGGGCCACGTTGCGCAGCGAGGGTATCCGCCAGGCGCCGCGCTCCAGCCCGTCGGCGTGGCGGTTCGGGCTGAGGTCGAAGCGGGTTTCGAAGGTGCTGGGCAAGGCGGGGAAGATACGCCGCGGAACGCGCCCGCCGAGCAGGCTGGCGTCGCTGAAATTCGGCCCCTGGTGACAGGTCACGCAGCCCAATGCCTCGAAGCGCGCCATGCCGCGCAGTTGCTGTGCCGTGAGGGCTTGCTGGTCGCCGCGCACGAAACGGTCGTAGGGCGTGTCCGGGGTAATCAGAGTGCGCTCGTAGGTGGCGATGGCGGCGGCGATGCGTTCCATGGTGATGGCTTGCCCGGCGCCGAAGGCCCGAGCAAAGGCTTCGCGGTAGGCGGGGATGTGCCGGAGCCGGTCTGCGGCGGCGGCGGGGGAGGGCATCCCCATTTCCTGCGGGTTGAGGATCGGCCCCTGGGCCTGCTCTTCCAGCGACGCGGCTCGGCCGTCCCAGAACAGCACTGACTGGAAAGCCGCGTTCCACACCGTGGGGGTGTTGCGCCCGCCGATTTGGCCGGCGATCCCTCGCGCGGTGCGCTGCCCGTCGGCGCCGCCCTTGCCGCCGAGATCGTGGCACGAGGCGCAGGACACCGTGCCGTCGGCGGACAGGGCCGGCTCGTCGAAGAGACGCTTGCCCAGCGCGACCTTTTCCGGGGTGGACGTGTTGCCCGGCGGTTCGGGCGCGGTCAGCGGCAAAGCCTGCCAGACATATTTTTCCGGCTGGCGCGCCGCGCCGTCGTAAGCCCACACTTTTTCGGCCAGGGCGGACGGCGCTTCCAGGGGCGGCGGGGCCGCCGCCCCGATCAGGCGTTCCGGCATTCGCGTTACCGCCACCGCAACCGACACCTTGAGGGCGAAGGCCAGGATGCCCATGCCGAAAGCCCCGGTCAGCAGCCATTTGCCGCCCGCCGACAACTTGCCGAACGGGCCGAGTTCGCGTTGCACCATCAGGATGATTGCCGTCAAACCCAGCACGATGGCGGGAATGCCGATACCCAGCAAGTCGTCTATTCCGTTGTGCATGATGACCTCCTCAGCGGAATGTGCTGCCGCTCAAGCCGGCGCGTTCTCGGGACGGCGGAAAAAGATGTCGCCGGGGGTGGCGGTGGTGACTTCGGTGATCGAGTCGAACGGCAGCCCGACCCGTTCGTGCACCCGTTTCACCGCCTCGGCATCGCTGGCCAGGTTGAGGCAGAAAGCCCGCCCTTCCTCAAGGCCGACGTGGATGCGCAACGGCACTACGCCTTCCGCGTGACAGGCTTGCTCGTATTGGGCATAAAAGGCTTCGAACTCGGGGATGCTCAGCTTGCCCGGAAAGGTGTTGCGGGAGCGGTCGTGGGTGTCCAGAAACATGTGCATGGCCTGCATGGCGATTTCCTTTCGAAACACTGCGAAATGGCAGTGACAGGAAATTTACGGCAGGCGCTTGCGGCGTTCTGTAACAATTGCTACACAAGGAAAAGAACGGGCTGGCGCGCCCGTCATGCGGTCTTACTTCGGCGGCTTGGTGTCGATGAACGACTGGCGGTGCGCCAGCTTGTCGGCGAGGCGCGCCAGAGTGGGGTAGGTGCGGCGCCATTCGATTTCCGGGAAACGCAGGTCGAGGTAACCGAATGCGCAGCCCACGGCGATGTCGGATAAATTATAGGCGTCGCCGGTGCACCAGGTCTTGTCGCCGAGTTCCTCGGCAAATGCTTTTAGCCCGAGATCGACCGCGCGCTGTTGCAGGGCGATCCACTCCGGGCTGCGTTGCGCTTCGGGACGCTTGTTTTCCAGGAAAATCGCCGCCGCCGCTTCCGAAACGCCGTCCGCCAGCGCTTCCCAGCGCCGTACCTGGACGCGCTGGCGCACGCTTTCGGGGATCAGGCGGTGCACCGGCGAAACCATGTCGAGGTATTCGACGATCACCCGCGAATCGAACAGCGTGGTGCCGTCGTCCATCACCAGCACCGGCACCTTGCCGAGGGGATTGCTTTCCGGCACATGGGTCGTTGCTTCCCAGGGGTTGTCCACGACCATCTCGTATTCGATCTTCTTTTCGGCCATGACGATGCGCACCTTGCGGGCGAATGGGCTGGTCAACGTGAGGATGAGCTTCATTATTCCTGAACTGCGGATTAAAACGTCCTGATTATAGCATGGCGGGCGGCTGAATCTGTTCCAGCGGCCAGCGCGGTTTGACGCTGAATGCACCGCTGCCGGGCAGGGTGTGGCCGAGCCGCATCGCGCCGGCAAAGGCGATCATCGCGCCGTTGTCGGTGCAGAATTCGAGTTTGGGATAAAACACCTGGCAGCGCGATTTCGCGGCCAGCGCATTGAGGTGTTCGCGCAACTGGCGGTTGGCGCCGACACCGCCGGCGACCACCAGCCGGGTCAGGCCGGTCTGCCTGAGCGCGGCCAGCGCCTTGCTCGCCAGCTCGTCGACGATCGCATCCTGGAAGGCGCGGGCGATGTCGGCGACGGTTTGCTGGTCGCGCGCCTGGTTGTTGGCCAGCGTCAGCACCGCGGTTTTCAGGCCGCTGAAGCTGA
>CALMWM010000272.1 GCA_937873435.1 uncultured Gallionellaceae bacterium | reverse complement strand
TGAACCCCATGTCCGCCTGAACGAAACCTCAATCCGGCAGGTTCGGATTGCTCTTTTGGCCCATGATGAAATACATCCCCACCCCGGCCAGCACCATCCACAACACCAAAGCCCCGGCGCCCAGGTATTCCCACAAACTCCCCATGTATAACAACATCACCACGCAAACAGTCAGAATGATGTTGCCCATCACGAAATTCGGCCCGTGTTCAGGTTCTTGCATTATTCAAACTCCTTTTGATTATCGAAATCGCGCAAAAAATATCCGGCATAGCCAAGATCATAGCGGCTATTCTGCCAACGCCACACCACAAGCTTCCGCAGCACGCCTTAACGCCTTGTCCTGCGTCGCCAACGCCAAACCTTCCCGCATGGCGAGTTCCAGATACGCCGCATCATAGGCACTCAAGCGCTGCTCGCGGGCAAGCGTCAGAATCCCGGAAAGTGCATGTTGCGACGTTGCGGCATCCACCCGAATCGGCAGCGCATCCAGCAAGGCGACAAAGCGGCTGGTACGAGCTTCGCTGCCGCGCCCCTTCCTTTCCCCGACCAGCAGCACATTGGCGACCTCCAGGGGCCATATCGTCGGAACCAGCGCTTCGCTCGCAGCCAGGCTTTCCAGAATCGCGGAGGTATAGGCGTTGGCCTCGTCCTCGAAATACCAGGCCATCACCACCGAATTGTCGAGAACGAAACGCTTCAACGCCGCCCCTCCTCAATCATTTCGCGGAGGGTTGTGCCGCCCGCGGAATGACCTGTTGCAAAAGCTTTCAGTTCATCGATGACCGCATGGATGTCGGGTTTATCCACCGGCACAACCGGCACCAGCATCGCCACCGGAACCCCGTGCTTGGTGATGGTGACACGCTCGCCCTGCTGAACGCGCTCAAGCAGGCGAGGCAAATGCGTTTTCGCCTCGTAGGCACCCACTTCCATGATATTCCTCCCAACTTGAATTTAGACCAGATCAGACCAGTCTATACTGGTCGATTCGTTCCAACAAGTTGGCGCGATGGAAAATATGCCGCAGATGTAGGATGTGGTGAGCCGCGCGAACCGCATCAGTGGCGAACTACGGCCCTTTGGTTTTGTCGCGCTTCGCGCGAGTTATTCTGACGCAAGGGGAGGTTTAGGCGTATCTGTCCTGCTCTTTCTTTCTCGAACAGGCTTAATTACAGGAACCTGCGGCTTTAGTGAAATACTTGCAAACGCTCTAAAAACCAGCTT
>CALMWM010000271.1 GCA_937873435.1 uncultured Gallionellaceae bacterium | reverse complement strand
CATCGTCGGGGTGGGCACCCTGCAAACCCTGCGGGTGGACGACACCTCGGGGCGCGACGTGTACGCCTACAAAGAAGCCTTCGAACCCCATTTCGAGCGCGCCCCGGCGCTGCCGGGCTTCGACAGGGTGACTGAACGCGACTTGGAAGCCCAGCCTTTCCTGACCCGCGCCGATCTGGGCAAGGTCAAGCGCAGCTTCGCCAACCTGCTGTACTGGCACCGTCCGCTGGTGATCGTGGACGAAGCCCACAACGCGCGCACGCCGCTGAGCTACGACACTTTCGCCCGCCTCGATCCGGCGGCGCTGGTGGAAATGACCGCCACCCCGCTACGCCAGGGCAAACACCGCAGCAACGTGCTGTACCACGTCTCCGCCGAAGAGTTGAAGGCGGAGCAGATGATCAAGCTGCCCATCGTGCTCCATACTCATCCCAATTGGCAGGAGGCAGTGCGCGACGCCCTGCTGACGCGCAAAAAGCTGGCCGGGGAAGCGCTGAAAGAAGCGGACTATCTCCGCCCGATCTTGCTATTCCAGGCGGAAGACAAGAGCGGCGAGGCGACCGTCGAGAAGCTGCGCGAATACCTGATCGAAACGGAACACATCGACGCCGCCCGCATCGCAGTCGCCACCGGCAAGCAGCGGGAACTGGACGGGGTAAACCTGTTCGACCCGCGCTGCCCGATAGAGATCGTGATTACCGTGGAGGCGTTGAAGGAAGGCTGGGACTGCTCGTTCGCCTATGTCTTCTGCACCTTGCAAAACATCGGTTCGAGCAAGGACATGGAACAGCTTCTCGGGCGCGTGCTGCGGATGCCTTATGCCAGGAGCCGCATCAGCCCGCTGCTCAACCGCGCCTATGCCCACGTCGCCAGCCCGCGCACCACCCAGGTGGCCGACCTGCTGGCGGATCGCCTGGTTTCGATGGGCTTCGAGGAACTGGAGGCGGTGCAGGCGGTGTTTCCCACCACTGCGCCGCTGTTCGAAGGGGAAGGCGCAGGCGGCGCACTGCCGCCCCCGCCATTGGAGCTGACCCTGCCTAATTCGCCGGATTTAAGCTTGCTGGCGGTAGCCCCCGCCGAACTGACGCTGACGCCGCTGGACGGGGGCGGCGTGATGGCGACCCTTTCCGCCGCGCCGTCGCCGGAACTGCGCGCCGCGCTGTTGGCGACGGTTACCACCAAGCTCCAGCGGGAACAGATGGAAAAGGAAATTGCCCGTTTCGAGTTGCGCAACGAGGCGCAGTTGGCGCCCTCCGCGCGGGGCGTGCCGTTCAGGCCGATGCCCTTGCTGTGTCTACGCGATAAACAGGGCGCACTGGAATTGGCCGAGCGTTTCACCCTGCTGGACTTGGGCGGCTTTTCCCTTGCCGACGCGCCCGCCGAACTGGAAGGTTTCAGCCCGGAAGCGGATCGCAAGCCCTACCTGGTGGACATCGAGCGCGGCCATATCCGGGTGGAACAGGAAACGACGGTCTACAGCGTGAACCTCGATTTGATACCTACCGAGGTAACCCAGACCGATCTGGTGCGCTGGCTGGATCGGCGCCTGCGCCAGCCCTATGTGACCCAGAGCGAAATGCTGGCTTGGCTGAACCGGGTGCTGAAGTGGCTGCAACAGGAGAAGAAATATCCGCTGACCGCCCTGGTGCGCCACCGCAACCAGTTGGCGGACGCCATCGCCGAGCGCCTGAAAACCCTGCGCGGCAGCGCCCAAAGCCGGGGCCTGCAACTTACCCTGCTGGGGCCGGACCCGCGCGGCTGTGTCAGCGCGGAGTATACGTTCCGCTTCGGCATCGGCATCTATCCTGCCCGCCCGCCTTTTTACCAGGGCCGCTACAAGTTCAAGAAGCACTACTACGGCATGATCGGCGATATGAAATCGGGCGGCGAGGAATACGACTGCGCGGTGGCGATCGACGAGTTGCCTCAAGTCCGCCATTGGGTGCGTAACTTGCCGTGTTACCCGGAATTTTCCTTCTGGCTGCCCACTGCCAGCGATAACTTTTACCCCGATTTCGTCGCGGAACTGGCCGACGGGCGGCTGCTGGTGGTGGAATACAAGGGCGAAGCCTACAAAACCAACGACGATTCCGTTGAAAAACGCATGATCGGCGAATACTGGGCCAAAGCCAGCGGCAACTTGTTCCTGATGGCGGTGGCGAAAGATGGCGCGGGACGGGGAGTGAGGGAGCAGCTTAAGGGGGTGACGGGCAATGTGCCGAGCGCCACGCCCCGAACGCGGTTGCAGGAGCA
>CALMWM010000270.1 GCA_937873435.1 uncultured Gallionellaceae bacterium | reverse complement strand
CACATTCAACCCTGTTGAACGGTGTGGTTATAAAGCAGTAACTCCACCCCAGGTCTCTGACCTGGGGTGGTTTCACCTAGTGAGGATGAAATGGATAAACAGCAAGCTGCCGCCATATTGAATGGTCTGGTCAAACTCTCGGGCATCGAAGTGTCAGAGTTATCACGCGCGGCTGCCGTGGCCCGTGGCAACCTTTATGTATTCCTGGGCCAGCCAGAAACAACGCGGGTTGGCAAAAAAAGCATCAAACGAATGCTGGGCTTCTTCAACCTCCAAGAGGCTGACGACGGCCAGTTGACATGGATACCACGAAGTGTCCAGGTATGGCGGTTAAAGGATTGGAGCGAAGCCGATCGGTCGGCGATCCAGCAATGCCTGTCGTTATTACACGACGGCGGACTGCTACGCGGTATCTACAACACGATAAGCGATTGCGGTGCAATTCTCCACTTTGAAAGTTCACCCCATACGCAGCAATCGCACGTTCTTACCCTAGGAGAATCCGATCACATTGTCGGACTCTTGAATGACCTAGACAGAAACCATGATGTGGCGCGAGAAGCACTCATAAATATTGACCCCGAAAAAATCAGAGCTTGGGGAGCAGGCTTAATTGGCGTTGGCGATTTTGATCCACCCAAAACATTGTTTCCGACAGATCTTCGCGATTTTGATTTCGCTGGCTGGATCTTGCTGGGATTGGAGCTTTCTGCGCGCGGAATACTACCTAATGAAGTCAGGCAGCAAATATCAAAAAATGAAATTAGCCGGACATGATCAGCCTGTCGTCACACGAATACGATAACGCATTATATTTAATGACATTAATTGATTATCCATTAGTCTTGAAGTATGCTTAATTTAACAAACATCCTCTGAGGGCAAAATGTGAGGGCAAAATGAAGAATGACACTTGGGAAAAATTTTGGGATATTGGTCTGCGCACTTGGAAATACGGCTACTTTGCCCCCTTGATGGCAGCCTGGTTCGTACTGAAACGTCAAGGAGGGTATGTTTTTCACCTTCGCGCGCTATACCGTCTGACATTCAGATTCAGATGAGTGGCATTGAGGCGCTGGCATACCTCTTACTGAGCATCGCGGTTCCAAGCATCGCGGCCGGAATAACTTGGGCATCACGACTCCACCGCAAAAACAGGGAATCTCACGGTGTGCGTGACACCTTCAATTAAAAAACAATCACTCAGCAATATTCCATCGACATATTACGCCGAACGGCATTAGAATTTAGTGCCGCATCACGAACGACGGCCTTCGTGAGCTACTTCCCGATAAATAATAACAAGCCAAAAACAAACATTTCAGGATTTTTCAATGAGTTCACAGCCTATCGTTATTACCGAATCCACGGATTACAGCAGTGACCGTACTACGGCGACAACCATCAATCTGACGGCTACTCAAAACTTCTACGCGATCTATGGGACGGTAGGCGGGAGTGACCTTTCCGACATCATCAAGGTTACTATCCCCGCCAGTGGCGATTGGTGGGCCATGACTGCCACGAGTGCCTATCCAACGACATCCTCATGGCGGGTATTTATCGACGATTACAACTACTACGTCTCGAACGATTCGCTTAATTACATACAGCGCGGGGTTCAGCATTATGCCGATGGCCGCACGAGCGTGGTTCCGCTGGCTTTGAGCCCCGCGAAGTACGACGATCTCTTGATTCGGGGCGTCACCGGGCAAAAGGAAGCGTATGTCCTGTTGATCGGCACTGGAACAGATGTCCTTGGGAACTACGAATCCTTTTTGAACACGCAAACCGTCGATTCCGCAGGCAAAACGGTGATCACAGGCAATACCGGCAACAACATGATTTCCGTGGCCTCGGGAAATGCCTCGATTGATGGTGGCAGTGGCGTCGATACGGCAATCTTCAGCGGCAGCAAGTCGGCGTACTCGATCACCCCCAATGCGGACGGTACTTACACGACGACAGGCACAACCACCGGGACGACCGGCACCGATACGCTCGCCAATGTCGAACGCCTGATCTTCTCGGACGGCAACCTTGCGCTGGACATCAACGGCGCAGCAGGGGAGGCGTATCGCGTCTACCAGGCGGCCTTTGATCGTACGCCCGATACGTCCGGCTTGGGGTACTGGATCTCCACGATGGACAAGGGCGCCTCGCTCGATCAGGTAGCCGGGGGATTTTTGAGCAGCGCGGAGTTCACCAGTCTGTATGGCTCGAATCCGACGACGGAACAGTTCATCACGAAACTGTACAACAACGTGCTGCATCGCGCGCCAGAACTGGCCGGGTTCAACTGGTGGGTGAATGCCGTCGATACGGGTGCCATGACCAAGGCGCAGGCCTTGGCCGGGTTCGCGGAATCAGCCGAAAACAAGGCGGCATTGATCGGGGTGATCAGCCACGGTATTGAGTACACGCCGTATAACGGGCAAGAAGGCAGATAGCCCCATTCAAATGAGAAAGCATGTAATCATCGTCGGGCAGTAAGGTAATCAAAATGAACAAAATAATCATTAAATTTGCAGTTCTCATGTCATTTGCAATGGCAACCAGCTATGTAATTGCGGACGTTTTCGAAGGGGCAGATATTAAGACCAGCACGGTTGGTAAACTAGGAAAGCTTGCGTGGCCTTTTTTGTACATGAGTAAAGTAAGTGTGGCATCACCCGACGCTCCAAAGCTGGCCGAGTCATTGGCCGCAAGCTTTGAAAAAAGCGGATATAAAATGGAGGAGAACACTCAAAAGCCAACCTATGTCATCATCCGTGACTTCCGGGGCAAGGCCATCGATTACGTGCCTCAGTCATCGAACGCTGGCTCGGGTGGTGGTGGCTGGGCCAGCGCTCTATTTAGCCTGGGCCTAAATGTACTGATCGGCCAGAAGATGGGGCTTGTCAATACGGATCATCTTATCCAGAGTAATGCGAATACCGTGGCTGACACGGTGCGCCGTGCTGGAGATGCATATGGGAACCCAAACGAAAATACAGAAATCGCAAGTGCCGCGGAAAAAGCCAAAGCCGAAACAAATTTGGTGGTGTACCGCCTCTGTATGATGGGAAGCTGTGCCTATGCCCTTTCTGCTGGGGCGACCGATCTTGACCGGCTGGACGTTGCTTGCTTCAAGGATGGGATTCTCAAGCTGGCCGGGCAGGAAGAATAATATCTGTCGTTACAGGAACACGATAACCAACTATTTTTATATGAAATAATTGATTTTCAATACCCTCAGGGGTAACCTAAAAATCAAGAAAGCTCCTTGTTGAATCAACCGCGCTCAGTGGCGCTGATAGTTCATATTTACCAACGACAAGGAGTAAATCATGAAGCATCGTTTTCATATTCGACGGAACCGGATATCCCGCGAGGAACGTCTTGAGCAGCGAATCATTGCAGCCTGGATGCGGAGGAAAGGGATCGTCACCGGCAAGGATATGTTCGCGGATTTGCACAAACGCCCGCTGCACAACAAGCTTTACGAGCTTGATGTCCGGCTGCTAAGGAAGAAACCGCCACGGCGACTTCCAAGGAGGCCCAACAGTAGGCACGAAAAGATATGGGGCGAGGTAAAAGTAAAATGAAACAAAATAAAATCACCACCATTTTGAAGGCTTCATTCGTTTTTTTCCTAGCCGTGATTGGCATTGTGGTGAGATATCTTGCTTCCAGCATGATAAACAACGCGAAGCCCGCAGAGTTTGAGTCAAACAGCACATCACACATGGGGATCGGTATGGATTTCATGGGCGAGTACGACGACTAATTTCCACTATCAACACGGCGTCTCCGCCGTGTTGATAGTCTTACCACTTGCCGCTTGCTCCAGGGCTTCCTGTTTTACCAGACCACCCATCTTTCGCGCCATGCGAATCATCAGGATTATCCTGATGTATTCCCGGCACAAGATTCTTATAGTCGCCATCATGGTCATGCTTTTCATGGATGACTTTCTTCCCGGCTAGATACTGTGGGGTAAGAGCCCCTTTCACATCATTGGTTGGCGGCGCTGACGGCATAGCCGGAGTTTCTGGTGCAGATTGACTTGTTGGGGACTTCGCTTCAGGGGGGGAATGCTTGGCATGATGATGGCCGTGTTTCCCTGAAGGATGACTGGTTGATGTGGGAGCCCCAGTTTTAGTTTTAGCCGCAGGCTCTCCGAGTTTGTCGTTTCCTGCCACCGCACCACGCACGTCCTCAGCCAATTTCCGGCCAGTCTCGATACCCGTTTCTACACCTTTCGGGCTTACTAGATTATTCCCCGCAGTCGTAACCGGCATGGAGAACGCGCCTGAGATAATCCCGGCATAGGAGTTGTATCCGGCACCGGGACTCTGCGAAAGTGCGGTCAGTTGAGCCATTTGCATCCTGTCGCCAGGATCAACGACTTCTCTGGCGAAAGCTGGGTTGCTGGCCAGGTTCGCCACTTTTTGCTCAAGATTATTTCCTGCGATCGCGGCATCCAAATTAGCTCCCAGCGCTGCTTTACCTCCATCACGTCCACCAAGAAGTGCGTGAAGCTGCTGCACGTTCATGCTTTGTGACATGCCTAGATTTTCCGTGCTCGATTGCAAAGACTGGCGGGTCTTGGACAGGCTATCCATATGCGTTTGGGCTTCATTGAATTGTTTTGCGTCGGTAGTGCTCATGCTCTTCGTGACACGGTCTGACCACCTTTTTCCATCCGAACTGCTGTGTGCTGATTTGACAGCATTTGAGATTGAATTGTCGCGGCTCATGAGCTGATCGTAGCCGTGTGAAATTTCTTCTATTTCTTTTGAGCTAAATTTTTTCGTTGCTTTCAGGCCTGCGCCAATCCCAACCACATCAAAACCTGCTTTCATTGCCCCTTCGATCGCCGCTGCCCGATCTGCGCCGTAAGTCTGCTTCCAGCCTAGTTTTTCTGATACTTGCCGAGTTGCCTTTGAAACCTCATCATGACTGGTGCTGGATTCGTTGCCTACTGCCCTGAAGGCATCATAAGCGTTGTCCTTGCCCGTCATCTGTTGAACCCCATGAGCCAACGCCACCCCAGCCTGAGTGCTGTAGGTCTCCGCCTGGGCATCGACGTTGGAAAGCGCAGCCTGTTTGAGATTGGATGTGCTGACGGTTGCCAAGCTCGCGCCAGTAAGCCCAGTGTCTCCTCGCCAACCAACGCCAGGTTGATATGAAAAATCCGATGAGCTTTGCGAAGCGACGCCACCAGTGGCCATCATGGGTGCCTGCTTGAGAATATCCGGCGATGTCTGCTTCTCGTCCACATAATCCCGTCCGCTCCACTTGCCCGCGACAGCGGTCATGGCGTATGCACCGCCCGTCAGGAGTGCGAAACTGATGATGGGAACAGAAGCCAGCATGTCCGAGGCCATAGCGAGCTTGGTGGAGAGAAGGGAATAAAAGTCGTTGCTGACGGCAAGAGTAAGACCTTTCTCGGAAGCAGAATGCATCCGGTTCAGCTCGTCTCCGACTGTGATCTGAATATTGTGATTGATTACCGCTGCAAACGGCAGCCAGGTCTGCGTCCAGAGGCCGAACAACAGGTACGAGATTATGATCTTGATGCCATGTGAGGAGGCCATCACGGCAAAGATGAACACGAGAGGCGAAAAGGCGTAGAACATCGACAACAGGACGTTCA
>CALMWM010000269.1 GCA_937873435.1 uncultured Gallionellaceae bacterium | reverse complement strand
AGAAGGGTAGAAAACCGGGTAAGCCAGCAACAGATGGGTTCCGTCGCTACCGGGTAGAATCTCGGCATGGGGAAGCGCCTGGGTAATCACCCCTTCCACCCAGGGTGCCCCTTGGAACGAAGGCAACCCGCCGGGGTTATTTCCAGCAATGGCGCCGCCCTGAAAATCGTGCAAGCTCAAGCTTACCGGCACGCCTAAAGACGAACGGTAATCGCGCAGAAACGGGTTCAAGTAGGCTTCTCGCCCCTGAGTATCCAGCAAGCCCGATGCAACCAGGGCATTGGCCGACATGGAAGCAAGATCCTTTTGCAGGGTAGTGAGTGAAACATCCAGGCGCCTTTCGAACATTCCGGCCTCGCCGGCCAGCTCCTCTCTCACGCTCCGTTCGATTTGCAGATAACTGATGATGAAGGCAACCAATCCAACCACGCAGACCACCGACATCGTCAGTGCTACCGCTGCGAAGGTCAGGCGATTGGCGATACTGTCTTCCAGCCAGTCGCAGAAGCGCGCCACCCCAGGGAGACCCTTCCCTACCATTATTTCCGTTGCGCCTGCTCTGTCCGCACAATTGCGCCGTCCTCGTCATAACGCGCCATAAACACCTCTTCCGCCCTCAGCGCCTCGTGGCGTGCCGAGGTAAACGGCGGTTTGTAATCCTTGATCAGGCCGCTGTAGTTTTTGATTTCTTCCAGCGCATTGCGCACCGTCGCGCGGTCGGTGCTGCCAGCTTGGTCGATGGCCATGGCGAGAATATGCATCAGGTCGTAGGCATGTGCCATTCCGACCGGCGACGGGATCCGGCGCGCATCGGGAATACCGAACTGGCGGCTGGCCGCATCGATCAACTGATGCGCCTTTTCCCGCTTGGCGCCGATGAAGCTGTAAGTCTGCACCACGGAAAAATCCACTTCGCGCAACGCTGAACCGGTCATTTTCGCCATGTCGCCGCCGCTCACGCCCCAATGGCTGATGATCGGTACACGTTCCGACTTGGGCAGGGCCGCCACTTCTTTCACCAAAAGCGAACCTTCGCCTTCGTTTGCGACCAGGATGATCGCCTGGGCACCTGCCTTGAGCATAATCGTATATTTTTCCACCAGAGTTTTATCGCCCCAGTTGTACCAGTGCGTAGCGACGGCTTTCATCTCGCGATGGGCTGACAGGTAGTTGTCCACCGCCTTCTGGGTACTGCGTCCCCATGAAGTGTTGGGCAACAGCAATCCTACTTGGCGCGCCCCCTTGTCCTTGGCGTGTTTCAGCATTACCGGTACGGCCCAGCTATCGCGCAACGACAGGCGGAAAACATAATTCGGCCGATAACCGTTATCGACGATGACGTCCGCCGCTGCCCACGGATCGAGCAGGATCATTTTCTGCTCGTGCAGGGTTGGCAACAACTCGATCACCACCGGGCTGAATTTGCCGCAAAAAACCGCCACCATGTCCGGCATGGCGGCCATTTCCTTGACATTGACGATGGCGCGGGCCGGCACCGAACGATTGTCGCGCTCCACCAGTTTCAACGGCCTGCCGTCAAGTACTCCGCCGGCACGATTGATTTCGCCGATGGCAATGAGGATGCCGCGCTTGATGGCGTCATCCGAAGTGCTGGTGACATGGCCGAATTCCGCATCCAGCCCGACCAGGACTGGCACCTTTTCTTCGGCAAGGACAAGCAGTGGATTGAGTGCATTGCACAGCAATAGCAGCCGGAATATCCAGAATTTCATCAGGAACGCTCCTGATCCGGGCACTTGACAACGACCAATGACAAGTCGTCGTGCGCGGGTCTGCCACCGAGATAATCCTGTACCTGCCGCACCGCTTCGGTAAAACGTTCTTCGCTCGGTCGCTCTGCAACGGCTGCGATCAACGCATCCAAACCCAGCGCTTCGCCGGCGCTATTTTCTGCTTCGACAAAGCCATCTGAAAACATCAGCAATTGCATCTCGCCGTGCCAGTTTTTTACTTCGGTGTGCACATCGACCATGCCGCTTTCCAAGATTCCTAATGCCAGATTGGTGGATTTGAACTGATACAACACCTCACCGTCACTACG
>CALMWM010000268.1 GCA_937873435.1 uncultured Gallionellaceae bacterium | reverse complement strand
GAAGCCGCCAAGCCCTCGGTAGCTTCGTCCGCAGCCGTGGACAGCGCGCCGGAGCTCCTTGCAGATGTGGCACGCACGCCCAGGGAATTGGTCGAGCGCTGGGTCAAGGACTGGTCGGAAAAGAATGTGGATGCCTATCTGGCGCATTACGCCACGACCTTCCTGCCGGAAAAGGGGAAATCCCGACCCGCCTGGGAAGCGGAACGCCGGCGCCGGATCGAGGAAGCGCCTTCGATCGAGATCGGGTTGAACGACCTGAATATCTCCCAGGTGGGAGACGACAAAGCCATCGCCACCTTCAGCGAAACCCTGGCGGTAGGCAGTTACCGGAAAATTTCGGAAAAGCGGCTCGCACTGGTGCTGGATGGCCTAGAATGGAAAATAGAGGAAGAGAAAACCGCTGCCTCCAGAACGCCTCGCTAAAGAATTTCGAACGCCCCTACTGGAACATTTTATGGATATCCTGTTCCGCCAGCACACCATCCGAATTTTCAGCTTATTGTGGCTGTTCGTGGGGGCGTTTGCGCTGGCGGCAGCCGCTGCTGAAAACGGCGTGGTGGTGAATGTCACCGGCTCCCTGATCGCCAAAAGCGCGGAAGGCGCCTTGCGGGCGCTGACCCCGAAAGCCACGGTCGCCGCCGGCGAAACCCTGATCACCGGCAGGGATAGTTATGCGCGTGTCAAATTCCCGGACGGCGCGGAAATTTCCCTGCGCCCCGATTCCCACTTCAAAATCCTGAGTTTTTATTTCGACGCGCAACAGCCGGAAAAGGACAATGCCGGATTCAGCCTGCTGAAGGGCAGTCTGCGCGCGCTCAGCGGCCTGGTGGGAAAACGCGGCGATCCCGATGCTTACCAGATAAAAACCCAGGCGGCCACAGCCGGGATACGCGGCACGAATTTCGGCTTGCTGCTGTGCCAGGGAGATTGCGCGCACATCCCCACACCCAGCGGCGCGCCTCCCGAAAACGGGCTGCACACCGATGTCGAAGAAGGCACCGTGATCCTGAAAAACGCAGCGGGCAGTCAACTGGTTCACGCGGGAGAATTCAGCCATGTTAAAGACGCCCAAACCGCCCCGCTACTCTTACCCAAAGAGCAAGGGATAAAGATCGAGATCCCACCCCATATCACTGCCGGCTGGGCAAAAGCCAATCAGGACAGTTCGCGAGAAAGCCCTGCCGCCAAGGCTCTGGAATGCCAGCCCAGATAGCCGCTCGCGTCCCCGATTCGAACCAAGCGGCCTCCCGGCATTTTGCGCCATGCCGAAAGTTTGCTACTCTTTCGCCCCATGCTTGATCAACGCGCCCAACTCCTGCTCAAGACCCTGGTCGAACGCTACATCAGCGACGGCCAGCCGGTCGGCTCACGCACGCTGTCGAAACAGTCCGGCCTGGATCTGTCGCCGGCCACTATCCGCAACGTGATGGCCGACCTCGAAGAAATGGGCTTCATCGCCAGCCCGCACACATCCGCCGGACGCATTCCGACGCCGCGCGGCTACCGGGTCTTCGTCGATACGCTGCTTACCGTCCAGCCGCTCGACGCGCTGCAAGTGCATCGCCTGGAAAACCAGCTTCACCCCAGCGACCCGCAAAAGCTGATCACCTCGGCTTCCAAGCTGCTGTCCGACCTGACCACCTTCGCCGGTATCGTGATGACGCCGAAACGGCGCAGCGACGCCTTCCGCCATATCGAATTCCTGCGCCTGTCGGACAAGCGCATCCTGCTGATCCTGGTCAGCGCCGACGAAAACGTGCAAAACCGCATCATCTTCACCGACCGCGATTTCAGCGCCAGCGAACTGGTCGAGGCCGGCAATTTCTTCAACCAGCACTATGCCGGCTGCACCCTGGAAGAGGTGCGCCACAAGATGCAGGCGGAACTGCAAAAACTCCACCGCGACATGAGCACGCTGATGACCGCCGCAGTCGAGGCCGGCGGCGAGGCGCTCAGCGAACGCGCCGAGGACTACGTGCTGTCCGGCGAGCGCAACCTGCTGCACGTGGACGATGTTTCCTCCAACATGGCCTCGCTACGCAAGCTCTTCGACGCCTTCGAACAAAAAACCGGGCTGCTGCAACTGCTCGATGTCAGCCAGCGCGCGCAAGGCGTGCAAATCTTCATCGGCGGCGAATCCAGCCAGGTGCCGCTCGACGAATTCAGCATCGTCACCGCGCCCTACGAAGTGGACGGCCGGATCGTCGGTACCGTCGGCGTAATCGGCCCGACGCGGATGGCCTATGAACGGGTGATCCCGATCGTCGACATCACCGCCAAGCTGCTGTCGAGCGCGTTGTCGTATCACTGATAAGGAGGGCGCCATGCACCCCAAAGTAACCCTGATCTACTGGAAATCGGACAAATTCTGGCTGGGTAAGCTGCTTGAACATCCTGAAATCATGACGCAAGGCGAAACACTCGACGAGTTGGAAGAAAATATCAAGGATGCCTACCTGCTGATGGCGATGGACGATGTACCCAACGAATACCAGCTAAAAGAAATCGCTCTGTGAAACGGCAGGAATTCATCCGCCAGCTTATGCAAAGGGGATGCGTTCTGCTCCGCCACGGTTCACGGCACGACATTTACCTTAACCCGGCCAACAACCTGAAACAGCCGGTTCCCCGGCATACCGAAGTGGATGACCATTTGGTTTCGCACATTCTGAAACAATTGGGATTGAAATAGTCCGATGTTCCTCCCCGAACCGCCCTATCGCCACGGCGCCCAACCGTGCACAGGTATCCTGCTGATCAACCTCGGCACCCCCGAAGCCCCGACGGCGGCGGCGGTACGGCCTTACCTGAAAGAATTTCTGGGCGACCCGCGCGTGGTGGAGATCCCGCGCGCCTTGTGGTGGCTGATTCTGAACGGAATTATCCTGAATACCCGGCCGCGCAAATCGGCGGAGAAGTATGCGCAGATATGGACGGCGGAGGGTTCGCCGTTGTTGGTGCATACGCGGCGGCAGGCTGGGTTGCTGGATGAGACACTGAATTCACCCTCTCCCCCGCCCCCTCTCCCCGCGCTCGCGATGAGTGTCCCCGCCGGGTGCCCGCCGCTTCGCGCCGACCACGGCGAGACGGGCGAGGGGAGTTATGCCATCGCCTTCGCCATGCGCTACGGCAAGCCGTCCATCGCCGCGGCACTGGCGCGGCTCAGGGAGCAAGGCTGCACGCGCATTCTTGCCTTGCCGCTGTATCCCCAGTATTCGGCCAGTACCACGGCGACCGCATTCGATGCACTGTTCGCCGCCTTGGCGCAAACCCGCAATATGCCGGAAATCCGTACGGTGCGCAGTTTTCACGACCACCCGGTGTATATCGCCGCGCTGGCCGCCAACATCGGCGATTATTGGGCGGCGCACGGTCGCCCCGACAAGCTGCTGATGAGTTTCCACGGCGTGCCGCGCTATACCCTGGACAAGGGCGATCCTTACCACTGCGAATGCCGGAAAACCGGGCGGCTGTTGGCCGAAGCGCTGGGGCTGGCGACAGAGGATTACCTGATCACCTTCCAGTCGCGCTTTGGCCGCGCCGAATGGCTCCAGCCCTATACCGCCGCCACGCTGGAAGCGCTTGGCAAGCAGGGTACCGGCAAGCTGGACGTGGTTTGCCCCGGCTTCGTCGGCGATTGCCTGGAGACCCTGGAAGAAATCGCGATGGAAGGCAAAGCCACCTTCCTCAACGCCGGCGGCAAGGAATTCCGTTACATCCCGGCGCTCAACGAGCACCCGCAATGGATCGCCGCGCTTGCCGCCATAGCCCGCGAGAATCTCATCAACTGGAGCGCAACCAGCCCCACCGAAGCTGAAGCCAGCCGCCAGCGCGCGCTGGCATTGGGCGCCAAAGTTTAGCCTTCACTTTCCACGAAAATTGCCGTTATTTTGAACATATGTTCAAGGTTTTTTTCGCGGAGGCTGCCATGAAAATCCAAAGTTCCGCTGTGCTGTTAGCAGGCCAGCATCAGGCTGTGCAAAAGCACAGCAAATTCGAATCGCTGAAGGCATGGGTCGGCAACCGGCGTCCCGTTTTCGAAGGCAATGGCGGACAGGGACAATTGCCGGTACGCGACAGCGTGGCTTTGTCCCGCCAGGCTCAAGCAGCCATGCAAGCCTCCGCCAAGAATCAAACCTCCAAATCCGACGTCGTCGATCCTGAAAAAGCGCTGGAAAACGATCCGCGCGCGATGCTGATTCGCCTGATGCTTGAAGCTTTCACCGGCAAGAAAATCCACCTCACATCGATGACGGCACCCCAGACCAGCGGCCAAGCAGCATCGGCAGCCAATCCTAACCAGGCGCAAAACCTTCCGCAAGCCGCCCCCAGCGCGGGCTATGGCATCGAGTACGAATCCCATGAATCCTATTCCGAAGCGGAAAGCATGAATTTCTCGGCGCAAGGCGTCGTCAATACCGCCGACGGACAACAAATCAACTTCAATCTGCAACTCAGCATGGAGCGCGTCTATTCCACCCAGACCGACGTCAGCGTCCGCCTGGGCGACGCGGCGCGCAAGCAGAAAGACCCGCTGGTGATCAATTTCGGCGGCACTGCGGCGCAACTCACCAACACCAAGTTCAGCTTCGATATCGACTCGGACGGCAAGGCCGAGCAGGTTTCCTTTGTCGGCCCGAACAGCGGCTTTATCGCCCTGGACAAGAACAACGACGGCAAGATCAATAACGGCAGCGAACTGTTCGGCGCGAAAAGCGGGGATGGATTCAAGGACTTGGCCGCCTACGACGTGGACAAGAACGGCTGGATCGACGAAAACGACCCGGTGTTCGAACAACTAAAAGTATGGAGCAAGGACGCGCAAGGCAATGACTCGCTGGTCAGCCTGAAACTCAAGGGGGTCGGCGCGCTTTATCTCGGCAAGACCGCTACCCCCTTCGAACTCAAGAACGGCAACAACGACTCGCTCGGCACGGTCAGGTCGGGTGGTGTTTATCTGAATGAAAACGGCAGCGTCGGAACGCTGCAACAAGTCGATTTGACTGTATAATTTTTTGCGTGAATCCACGCACCCCGACCATCCCATCCGACACCGACATGCTGCTAGACATGTCGGTGTTGTATGTCGAGGACGACAAAATCACCCGCAAAGTGGTGGTAGAAGCGCTCACCCGCATGATGGGCAAGGTATTCAGCGCGCAAGATGGGAAAGAAGGTTTGAGCGCCTTCCAGCGCATCACGCCGGATATCGTCATCAGCGATATCCAGATGCCGCACATGGATGGCCTGGAAATGGCCCGTGAGATCAAACATCTTTCACCGGATACCCCTGTCATTATCACAACGGCCTACAACGACAGCGAACTTCTGATGAAGGCGATAGCCACGGGCATCGACAAGTTCCTGCTCAAACCGGTTCAGAAACCGGCGCTGCGTGAAGTGCTGCTCCAATGCGCCAGCCCGCTGTTCATGGCGAAACAGTTTCGGGAAAGCGAGGTACGCTATCGTTCGATGATGGAACAGGCCAGCGATGGCATCTTCCTGTCCAACCGGGAGGGCCGCTATCTGGAGGTCAATACTCGCGGCTGCGAAATGCTCGGTTTCAGCCGCGAGGAAATCCTGCAATTCAATATTCGCGACCTGATCCCCCTTGAACACCACGCCTTCCTCGCACAGGGAATGTCCGAGGCGCTGGCGGGCAAAGCGCAACTCGCCGAATGCAAATTGCGCCATAAAAATAATAGTTATATCGACTGCGAGGTCAGCTACGGCATGTTGAGCGACGGCACGGTGATGGCGACGGTGCGTGACATCACGGCACGCAAAAAGGCCGAGCAGGCCTTACGGGTAAGCGAAGAAAAGTTCCGCCTGCTTGCAGAAAACGTCGACGACCTGATTGCGCTGGTCGACACCTCGGGAAACCGTATCTACAACAGCCCTTCCTACCAGCAGATTTTCGGCAAAATCCCGGAAAGCGGGTCGAACTCGTTCCAGGAAATTCATCCCGACGACCGGAAACACATCCGGAAAATTTTCCAGGACACCGTCGCCAGCGGCACCGGACGGCGAGCACACTACCGTTTCCTGCTGGACGACGGGAGCGAGCGCTTTATCGAATCGAACTCCAGCACCATCCGGGATGACTGCGGCAAAGTAGCGAAAGTCGTCATCGTTTCCCGCGACGTCACCGAACGCCACCTCGCCGACGAAGCGCTGGCAGCCTCCCACCAGCGTTTCCTGACGGTGCTAGACAGCATGGATGCTATGGTCTATGTCGCCGACATGCAGACCCATGAAATCCTCTTCGCCAACCGCTATGCCCAAGATACCTTCGGCACTGATTTGCCCGGCAAGGTCTGCTGGCAAATCCTGCAAGCGGATCAAACCGGCCCCTGTTCCTTTTGCACCAACGATCGCCTGCTGACCCCAAACGGAGAACCGGCGGGAACCTATGTCTGGGAGTTTCAGAACACCGTCACCCAACGCTGGTACCTGATCCGCGACAACGCCATCCGCTGGACCGACGGGCGCATTGTGCGCATGGAGATCGCCACCGACATCACCGAGCGCAAAGCCATGGAGGAAGCGCCCAGATCGAGCGAAAATAACCTGGCCCGCGCTCAACGCCTGGCGCACGTCGGCAG
>CALMWM010000267.1 GCA_937873435.1 uncultured Gallionellaceae bacterium | reverse complement strand
CCGAGGCTGGCCATTTCCAGCATTTCCTCGAAGGTGATGGTCTTCAGGCGGCGCGCTTCGGGAACGATGCGCGGGTCGGTGGTGTAGACGCCGTCAACATCGGTGTAAATCTGGCATTCGTCGGCTTTTAGTGCTGCGGCCAGTGCGACGCCGGTGGTATCCGAGCCGCCACGGCCGAGGGTGGTGATGTTGCCCTTTTCGTCGACGCCCTGGAATCCCGCGACGACGACCACGCAACCGGCATCCAGGTCGGCGCGGATGCTGTGTTCCTCGATGTCGAGGATGCGTGCCTTGGTGTGGGCGTTGTCGGTGACGATTTTAACTTGCGAGCCGGTGTAGCTCTTGGCTTTCAGCCCCAGCTCCATGAGCGCCATCGACAGCAGCGCGATGGTGACTTGTTCGCCGGTGGATACCAGAACGTCCATTTCGCGCGGGTCCGGAGTCGGCTGGACTTCTTTTGCCAGGGCAATGAGACGGTTGGTTTCACCGCTCATCGCGGAAAGTACGACCACAACTTGATGCCCGAGCATCTTGAATTTTGCGACGCGTTGCGCGACATTCTTGATTCGCTCCGGGGTGCCTACCGAAGTTCCGCCGTATTTTTGTACGATCAGTGCCATTGGATATCCCGAAAAAAACTTCAATTCTAATTCAACTGGACGAAGAAAACGAGTATGGTAAAGGGTGTTTTGTAAATGGCATATTTTTCCCAACTGATATATATTTTGCACTAGGTAGAATTTTGAAGGTTTTGGTAACCCATGAAACTGTTTGATAAGATTTTTAATCCGCGCGAGATCAGGCGTAAACTTGGACTGAATCAGGAAGAGTTTTGGACCAAGATCGGCGTGACGCAGAGCGGCGGTTCGCGCTACGAGAGCGGTCGCGACATGCCCAAGCCGGTGCTGGAATTGTTGCGGCTGGTGCATGTCGAGCAGGTTGACCTGGCCAAGGTCAACAAGGAGGATTTTGAAATCCTCGAATATCTGAAGACCTCGCACCCCGACTTGTACAAAAGCTTGAGGAAAGCGGTGCGCTCTACCAAGTGATGACTGCGCTGCTTAACCCGCGTTAACTGGAATTACGGCAACGCATCTGCCAAACGAAATTTTTCCCCGGTGAATTAAAGTTGTATTTCCCCCAAAAAAATAGCGACGAGAAGCGCTTGGTTGAGCTTTTTCATGTGTTGTCGGCGGAGCAGCGCGAAACGGTGCTGGCTTTCATGGAATTTCTGGATAGCCGGAATCCCAAGGACGCGATAACCGAAGTTGCCGTGCCGCAGCCGATTCCCCGTCCCGCCGAGGAATCCGTGGTGAAGGCGCTGAAGCGCTTGCGCGAGACTTATTCGATGCTCGATCCCGCCAAACTGCTGCACGAGGCCTCTGGACACATGCAGCAACATTTACTGCAAGGCAAACCGGCGGCGGAAGTGATCGACGATCTGGAACTGCTGTTCGCCCGTCATTACGAGAAATATCAGAACAAGGAATGAATATTCCTTGTGCGTTTTGACTGATACGGGGAGCTTAAGCTCCCCGTTTTTTTGATTAAAGCACTTCTGCCGCGTGATCTGCCAGGCGCGAGCGTTCGCCGCGCATCAGCGTGATGTGTCCGCTGTGTTCCCAGCCCTTGAAACGATCCACCACGTAAGTCAGGCCTGAACTGCCTTCGGTCAGGTAGGGCGTATCGATCTGTGCGATGTTGCCCATGCATACCACCTTGGTGCCGGGGCCGGCACGAGTGATCAGGGTTTTCATCTGTTTCGGCGTGAGATTTTGCGCTTCGTCGATGATCAGGAATTTCTTGAGGAAAGTGCGTCCGCGCATGAAATTAAGCGACTTGATCTTGACCCGCGAACGGATCAAGTCCTGGGTCGCGGCGCGTCCCCATTCACCGGCTTCGTCGTCGGTTTTGTTGAGCACGTCGAGATTGTCTTCCAGCGCACCCATCCACGGCGCCATTTTTTCTTCCTCAGAGCCGGGCAGAAAGCCGATGTCCTCGCCCACCGGCACCGTGACGCGGGTCATGATGACCTCGCTGTAGATTTTCTGGTCGAGCGTTTGAGTCAGGGCGGATGCCAGCGTCAGCAAAGTCTTGCCGGTTCCGGCTTGGCCGAGCAGGGTGATGAAATCGACTTCGGGATTCATCAGCATATTGAGGGCGTAATTTTGTTCGCGGTTGCGCGCGGTGATACCCCATACGCTGTTTTTTTGGTGGGCATAGTCCTTGATAGTCTGCAATACCGCTGTATGTCCTTCCACTTCATGGACGATCGCGTGGAAATCCGGGTCGTGCTCGAAATACAGGAATTGGTTGACCTGGAAACCAGTGCATAGCGGTCCGCGCACCCGGTAGTAGGTATGCCCGCCGGCCTGCCAGGATTCCATGCCCTTGCCATGAGTATCCCAAAAATCCTGCGGCAAGGCTTTGAGCCCGGTGTAAAGCAGGTCGGTGTCTTCCAGCACCTTGTCGTTGAAATAATCTTCCGCCGCAAAGCCCAGCGCGCGCGCCTTGATGCGCATGTTGATGTCTTTGCTGACCAGGATCACCTGGCGCTTGGCAAATTCCTGTTGCAAGTACATGACTACGCCGATGATCTGGTTGTCGGCCTTGGCGGTGGGGAGTGCGGCCGGGATGTCACCGTTCATGTTCTTGGTTTGCAGGAACAGGCGGCCGCTGCTGCCATGGTTGCGCCGCGCCAGGGAAAAACCTTTTTCAATGTCGGCGGGAGTGCCGCTGACGATTTCGTCGAGGAAACGGCTGGCTTGGCGGGCGTTGCGGGCGACTTCGGTCATGCCTTTCTTGTGGTCGTCGAGCTCCTCCAGGGTGATCATCGGCAGGAAAACGTCATGCTCCTCGAAACGAAACAGGCTGGAAGGATCATGCATCAGCACATTGGTGTCGAGTACGAACATCTTGCTCTGGGAACGGGTTTTACGCGCCATCGCGATTCCTTGTCAGTTGAGGGTTTTCACAAAATCGAGTACTTCCTGGGCATGACCGGCAACCTTGACACCGCGCCACTCTCGCCGGATGGCGCCGTTGGCGTCGATGACGAAGGTGCTGCGCTCGATGCCTTTTACCTGTTTGCCATACATATTTTTCAGCTTGATGACATCGAACAGCGAGCAGGCTTTTTCTTCGGTATCGCTCGCCAGTTCAAAGGGCAATTCCTGCTTGGCTTTGAAGTTTTCGTGCGATTTCAGGCTGTCGCGCGAGACGCCGACGATTTCGCAGCCGGCCTGTGCGAATTGAGGGTGGAGATCGCGGAATTGTTGGGCTTCGGTGGTGCAACCGGGGGTGGAATCCTTGGGATAGAAATACAGCACCAGCTTCATGCCGGCGCGATGGGCCAGGTTCAAAGTCTTGCCGGTCGTGGCCGGCAGTTCGAGATTCGGGGCGGCTTGATCGGACACTCGGGAATTCCTCCAGTCGATGCGTCATTGTTGAACAAAAAGCAGGCTTAAGGCAAGCTTGCCGCATGAATGAAAAATCGGACAAGGAAACGGCGCGCTTGTTTTTCGCCTTGTGGCCGGACGGTAAAGCGCGTGGCTTGCTGGATCGAGCTACCGCTAAAATTCACCGGCATTGCGGCGGGCGCCAGACCCGTCCCGAAACCATCCATTTGACGCTGGTTTTTCTCGGCGATGTGGCGGTGGCCCGGCTCGACGAGCTGCGCCTTGCGGTGGCGGATATTTCCTTGCCGGCCTTCACCGTGGAGATTGACCGGGCCGGCTGGTGGCGGCATAACCGCATCGTCTGGGCCGGGCTGGAAGGCGTGCCACCACCCTTGGCCGACTTGGTCGGGCAGTTGCGGGAAAGGTTGAAAAACAGCGAATTCGTTTTCGACGCCAAACCTTTTGTTCCGCATATCACCTTGCTGCGTAAGGCGCATTGCCCGGATAGCGAGTTTCCGACGCTGGCGGCGAGATGGGAGGCGCGGGAGTTCGTGCTGGTGCGTTCGGTGACAAGCGCGGCGGGAGCGGCCTACGAAATCATAGGCCGCTGGGCGCTTCAGAGGTAAATCACTTTTTCCAGGTGAGTGGCCAATTCCTTGTCGTTCAGCTTGGTGTAATCCTTGTCGATGCTGTCGCTGACCAGGCCGTTGACCTGGCTGTTCATCACGCCGTTGAGCAGGCCGCGAAAGCCCGCTTCGGCAACGACGATCAAGCGCTGGTAGCTATTCGAGGTGCGCCCCTGATCGAGCTGTTGCGCCAGTTCGCGGGCGAAAATGTCATGCTCGTGTTGCTTGGGATCGGTGGCAGGTTGGCGCGATCCGTGACCGTTGCCTGATCCCTGCATGTGACCGGGGCGGTCGGTGACCAGGTCGGAGGTTTTCTTGCGGCTGTCCGGGTGACTCAGTTTGGCGACGATTTCCAGTCCCTTGCCGATACCCTTGTTGGAATAAACCTTCGCCTCGCTGGCGTTGGCGACGAGAATCCATGATGTAGCCATATACCCTCCTTGTCGTGAAGTCGGAACCCCTAAGGTAGCACCTTTACACTTCGAGTCAAGCCGCAGCGTCAGCTTTTCGCGCCAACCCGGCGAAATCCTCGTCGCCGATGCCGTTTACCGTCAACATCAGGGCAGCGTCATAGAGTGGGTAATGCTGGCGGCTGGAGCGGTTGTAGGCCGGGTCGTAATGCTTGACCAGCAGTTCTTCCACCAGCGGTTCCCATTCCCCTTTAAGCGCCATCTCCTGCCAGCGCGCAATGGTTTCGCGGCCATACAGATGCACCAGACAATCCAGCTTGGCGTTGAGCGATTCCGGGTTGTCGAGGAAATGGCGGTATTCCTCCATCAGCAGGGCGACGCGTAGTTTGGCGTCTGCTTCAAGGCGTACGCACGGGCTTTGCCACATGCTGTCGAGCAACGCATCGGGGGCGCGGACATTGCCTATTTTCTTGCTTTCCGCCTCGACGTAGACCGGTCGCGCCGGATCGAATTTCTGCAATTCCGTCCACAGCAGCGTGTCGAAAAATTTTTGCGTCGGTTGTGGCTCGTCCGGCAGGCTTCCCAGCAACGAGCCGCGGTGCGCCGCCAGTCCTTCCAGGTCGAGCACCTGCGCGCCCTGTTGCGCCAAGGCCGCCAGCAGACGGCTCTTGCCGGTGCCGGTGGCGCCGCATACCGCGCGGTAGCGCAGGCGCTGCGGCAGGGTGTCGAGCATTTCCACCACGCTCTTGCGGTAAGCCTTGTAGCCGCCGTCGAGTTGTTCCGTACGCCAGCCGATCTTGTTGAGGATATGCGCCAGCGCCCCGCTGCGGTTGCCGCCGCGCCAGCAATAGACCAGCGGACGCCAGTTCTTCGGTTTGGACATCAGCTGTTCCTCGATGTGGCGACCGATATTTTTCGCCACCAGTGCGGCTCCGAGCTTTTTCGCGTCGAACGGCGAAACCTGCTTGTAGAGCGTGCCGATCCGGGCGCGTTCCTCGTTGTCCAGTACCGGCAGGTTGATCGCGCCGGGGATATGATCCTCGGCAAACTCGGCGGGCGAGCGCGCGTCGATGATGTCGTCAAACTGGGCCAAATATGCTAGGGTGACGCCCACTTTTGCCGCTTCCGGCGTTTTCTCGTTCATTGATTTCAAACCACATGTCAGATATTAAATTAACCCAATTTTAGCTTCGACTAACCTGCTTTGCAGGTAAGTCTGCGCTGAAACTTTTCCGGCAATTGTAATTGCATTGAAACCAAAGAAGTTTTCAGGAATCTCGAATATGAAGATTAAATTAACAGCGTTTTCCCACGGCGGCGGCTGCGGATGCAAAATTGCGCCTTCCGTGCTCAGCGAAATTCTCGCTTCCGCACCGCAGTTCGTCCATCCCGACCTGCTGGTCGGCAGCGAATCCAGTGACGACGCGGCGGTGTACCGGCTCAATGACCAACAAGCCATCGTTGCCACCACCGACTTTTTCATGCCTATCGTCGACGACGCCTTCGATTTCGGCCGCATCGCCGCGACCAACGCGATTTCCGATGTCTACGCGATGGGCGCCAAGCCGATCATGGCACTGGCCCTGGTCGGAATGCCCATCGACAAGCTGCCGGTGGAAACCATCCGCGAAATTCTGCGCGGCGGCGAATCGGTATGCCATGCCGCCGGCATCCCTATCGGCGGCGGCCATTCCATCGACTCGCCCGAGCCGATCTACGGCCTGGTGGCGCTCGGCATCGTGCATCCCGACCATGTCAAACGCAACGACCACGCCCGCGACGGCGACGTGCTGATCCTCGGCAAGGGCCTGGGCATCGGCATCATGAGCGCGGCGCTGAAGAAGGGCGGGCTTTCCGAAGAAGGCTACCGTCAAATGGTCGCCAGCACGACCAAGCTCAACACCCCGGGGGTGAAACTGGCAGCCATGCCCAATGTCCACGCGCTGACCGATGTCACCGGCTTCGGACTGCTCGGCCACCTGCTGGAAATCTGTCGCGGCTCCAAGCTCGCTGCACAGGTGACTTTCGACCAACTGCCGCTGCTGCCCACCGTCGCGGAACTGGCGCAGCAAGGCTTCGTGCCGGGTGCGGCGGGGCGCAACTGGGCGAGCTACGGCAAGGATGTCGTCCTGTCCGCCGACAAACCGGAATGGCAAAAGAACCTGTTGTGCGACCCGCAA
>CALMWM010000266.1 GCA_937873435.1 uncultured Gallionellaceae bacterium | reverse complement strand
TTTTTCTGAGGGACTCGGTGAGAAAGGAATCAACAGTCTTTTTCGCGGCGCCGGCGCGGGGTATCGGGCTTGCTGCGGTGTTCGCGCGCTTACCCGGCTTTCATTTTTGCGGTTTTGACGAGATGGGCCCACTTGTTGATCTCGCTGCGCACGAATGCAGTGAATTCGTCGGCGGTGCCGCCCGCGGGTTCGGCGGGTAGGCGTTGACCGGGAATACGTCGTAATTGCGACCGCCGGGATGAACGACATGGTAGGTGCAGCCGCCGATGGAACGTCCGTTCCAGCTATCGACGATGTCGAACACCAGCGGCGCCTGCACGCCGATGGTCGGGTGCAGCGCGGAGGGCGGCGCCCAGGCGCGGTAACGCACCCCGGCCACCATCTCGCCCTGGGTGCCGGTGCTACGCAGTGGGACGCGGCGGCCGTTGCAGGTGACCGCGTAGCGCGAGCCGGCCATCCCGCTGACCTTGACTTGCACCCGCTCCACCGATGAATCGACGAAACGCGCGGTGCCGGTGCTGCTCACTTCTTCGCCCAGCACGTGCCACGGTTCGATACCCATGCGCACTTCGAGCTGGATGTCCTGTAGCGTGACGGTGCCGTAATGGGGGAAGCGGAATTCAAGGAACGGTTCGAACCACTCCAGTTGCAGCGGGTAGCTGGCGCGTTGCAGGTCGCGCACCACGTCGCGCATGTCGGCACGGACGTAGTGGGGCAGCATGAAACGGTCATGCAACTCGGTACCCCAGCGCACCAGTTCATGCCGGTACGGTGTCTTCCAGAACCACGCGACCAGGGCGCGCAACAGCAGCATCTGCACCAGGCTCATGCGGGCGTGGGGCGGCATTTCGAAGGCGCGCAGTTCGACCAGCCCGAGGCGGCCGGTGTCGCTGTCCGGGGAGTAGAGCTTGTCGATGCAGAATTCGGCGCGGTGGGTGTTGCCGGTGACGTCGATGAGCAGGTGGCGCAGCAGGCGGTCCACCAGCCAGGGTTCGGGCACTTCGCCCTCGGGCATTTGCTGGAAGGCGATGTCGAGTTCGTAGAGGTTTTCGTGGCGTGCCTCGTCGACGCGCGGTGCCTGGCTGGTGGGGCCGATGAACAGGCCGGAAAACAGGTAGGACAGCGCCGGGTGGTGCTGCCAGTAGGTCACCAGACTGCGCAGCAGATCCGGGCGGCGCAGTACCGGACTGTCGGCTGGCGTGGCACCGCCGAGGGTGACGTGGTTGCCCCCGCCGGTGCCGCTATGGCGTCCGTCGAGCATGAATTTCTCGGTGCCCAGCCGGGTCAGGTGCGCCAGATCGTAGAGCGTGGTGGTGTTGCGCACCAGTTCGTCCCAGCTTGCCGCCGGATGGATGTTGACCTCGATCACACCGGGGTCGGGGGTGACCGGCAGCCGCACCAGACGCAGGTCGCGCGGCGGCTGGTAGCCTTCCAGCACCACCGGCATCGCTAGCGCGGCGGCAGTCGCCTCGACCGAAGCCACCAGGTCGAGATAGTGCTCCAACTCGGTGGTGGGCGGCAGGAAGACGTGCAAACGACCGTCGCGCGGCTCCACGCACAGCGCGGTATGGGGAATCCACTCGGGTTGCTTCGGCTGCTCGCTGTCATCGGCGGCTTCCTGATCGTGCACTTCGGGATGCGGGTCGTCTTCCTCTACCGGTTCGCTGTAACGCCGCGCTACCTCTCCCGCCACATCGCCGAGTGGGCCGACTTCCTCGAACAGACTGCGTTCGCGCTCCTCGTCCCGTTCCTCCAGCGCCACCCAGGGCAGCGAGTCCAACGGCAGGCGCAAGCCCATGGCGGAGTCGCCCGGCACCAGGAACATCTCGCCGCGGCGGAATTCCCACGGGCTGCTGGCCCAGGCATTTTTCCGGCGATCCCAATGCAGCGGCAGGGTGTATCCCACCGGCTCGCCCAGATCGTCACTCAGTAGTCTGGCCAGACGTTTGCGTTCCAGCGGGTCTTTCAGGTTGGCTTTGAGCGGGTCGAGGTTGGCCGGTACCATGCCTTCCTGCAACAGGTAATGGAGGGGATCTTCATAGCCAGCCTTGACGGCGGCGGCGCTCACGCCCAGCCGTTGCGCCAGTTGCCTCACGAACCGGTCTGCGTCCTCCCGTCTGTAGCCGTAGTCCTTGTTCACGTCCGCCAGCAGTTCCGGGTTGCGCCATACCGGCACGCCGTCCTTGCGCCAGAAACAGGCCAGCTGCCAGCGCGGCAGCGGCTCGCCGGGATACCATTTGCCCTGGCCGTAGTAGAGCATTCCGCCGGGGCCGAAGGCGTCGCGCAGGCGCCGCATCAATTCGCCGGCAAGCTGGCGCTTCTGCGGGCCGTCCGCGGCGGTATTCCATTGGGCGGATTCCATGTCGTCGACGGAGACGAAGGTCGGCTCGCCGCCCATGGTCAGGCGCACGTCGCCCTGATCCAATTCCGCGTCGATTTCATGCCCGAGCGCCTCGATGGCTGTCCACTGCGCTTCGCTGTAGGGCTTGGTGACGCGCGGGTCTTCGTGGATGCGCTGCACGCTGTTGTTGAAGCGGAACTCGGTTTTGCTCTCGCCCTCGAAGCCGCCGCTCACCGGCGCCGCGCTCACCGGTTCGGCGGTGCACGCCAGCGGAATATGCCCCTCGCCGGCAAACAGGCCGGAGGTGGGATCGAGGCCGATCCAGCCGGCGCCAGGCACGTAGACCTCGGCCCAGGCATGCAGATCGGTGAAATCCTGTTCCGGCCCGGAAGGTCCGTCCAACGATTTGACGTCGGCGGTCAATTGCACCAGGTAGCCGGAAACGAAACGCGCTGCCAGCCCCATACTGCGCAGCACCTGTACCAACAGCCAGCCCGAGTCGCGGCACGAGCCGAGCGCCTTGGACAGGGTCTCCTCGCAGGTCTGCACGCCCACTTCGAGACGCACGGTGTAGCTGACGTGTTGATACACCCGCCGGTTCAGTTCCACCAGGAAATCCACAATCGGCGTCGGCGCGCGCCCGATTTCGCTCAGAAACGCCTCCAGCAGCGATCCCCGCTCGTTGACCTCCAGATAGGGCACCAATTCCTTGCTGACTTGGGCGTCGTAGCAGAAGGGATATTTTTCGGCGTATTCCTCGACGAAGAAGTCGAAGGGGTTGATCACCGTCATGTCGGCGACCAGGTCCACCTCGATCGACAGTTCGCGCGTCTTTTCCGGGAACACCACCCGTGCCAGGTAGTTGCCGAATGGGTCTTGCTGCCAGTTGATGAAATGATTCTCCGGCTTGATACGCAGCGAATAGGACTCGATCGGCGTGCGCGAATGCACCGCTGGGCGCAGCCGAAACACGTGAGGGCCGAGTAGTACCGGTTGGTCGTAAAGGTACTGGGTCTTGTGGTTAAGCGCTACGCGTATGGTCATTATTCATTTCTCGATTGTGGGCGTGCATGGCATAACGGGGGGGCGCTCTGGAATCCAAGTAAACGGGTTTTGATTTTCACTCTTCAAGCATACCTGTCTTTGGGATAGTAAACCGATTCAAGATGGTCTTCCAATTATTGCTGCGGCATGATTCGCTCTGGCGAAAGGTCAGGCTGCGCTGCATGGATCGTCTGGAACGTACCTGACGATTTTTATCGTAATGCCACCCCATTACACTTTGTCGCGTTCGTTACATTTCCCAGCCGGTACCACTTCATTGTTCATTTTGCGACATCCATGGAATCCCCTGGATATTTTGTAACTATTTGTTATGAAAATATATTTAGTTGTGGCACGGTCGTTGCTCACTGCTATGCAAAACCAAACCAACGGGAGCAAGACATGTCGCCAAGCATCATTCCAATTTTCGATCAGCGCAAAAGCTCGGGCTGCGCTTCCCAGGGAAGTTGCGGTTCTACTTCAGGCCCGTCAGACATGGCGCCGGAGGTGTGGGAAAAGGTCAAGAACCATCCCTGTTACAGCGAGCAGGCGCATCACCATTTTGCCCGGATGCATATCGCGGTGGCGCCGGCCTGCAATATCCAGTGCAACTACTGCAACCGCAAGTACGACTGCGCCAACGAGAGCCGCCCCGGCGTGGTGAGCGAAAAGCTTACCCCGGAACTGGCGGCAAAAAAAGTGCTGGCGGTGGCGGCGGAGATTCCCCAGTTGTCGGTGGTAGGGATAGCCGGGCCGGGCGACGCGCTGGCTAATCCAGCCAAGACTTTCAAGACTTTCGAGCTGATCCAGAAGTCCGCACCGGACATCAAGCTGTGCCTGTCCACCAACGGCCTGGCGCTGCCGGATTTCGTGCAGACCATCAGCGACTTCAATATTGACCACGTCACCGTCACGATCAACATGCTCGACCCGGAAATCGGCGAGCAGATCTACCCGTGGATTTTCTACAACCACAAGCGCTGGAAGGGCCGCGATGCGGCGAAAATCCTCAGCGAACGCCAGTTGCTCGGGCTGGAAATGCTCACCGCCAAAGGGATACTGGTCAAGGTCAATTCGGTGTTGATTCCCGGCGTCAACGATCAGCATCTGGGTGAGGTGAACAAAGCCGTCAAGGAACGCGGCGCGTTCCTCCATAACATCATGCCGCTGATCTCCGATGCAGCGCACGGTACCCATTACGGCCTGACCGGCCAGCGCGGGCCGTCGCCGCAGGAACTGAAAGCCGTGCAGGATCAATGTGAAGGCGGTGCCAACCTGATGCGTCATTGCCGCCAGTGCCGTGCCGATGCGGTCGGTTTGCTGGGCGAGGACCGGGGAGCGGAATTCAGTACCGACAAGATCGCCGCGATGGACGTGAGCTACGATCCGCAGCCGCATCAGGCTTACCTCGAATATGTGGAGAAGGAGCGCAGCGACAGCTCGGCTGCGCGAGATGCCGAACTGGCAGCACTCAACGCACAACACTCGACAACGGATGTTCCCAAGCTGGTGGCGGTCGCCACCAAGGGTGGCGGTCGCATCAACCAGCACTTCGGCCACGCCGGCGAATTCCAGATTTACGAAGTCAGCGCGGCGGGTGCCAAGTATGTCGGCCAGCGCCGCGTGGAGCACTACTGCCAGGGCGGCTACGGCGAAGAGGAAGTGCTGGAAGGCGTGATTTCGATGATCCAGGATTGCGCGGCGGTTTTCGTCGCCAAGGTCGGCCTGTGTCCGAAAAAAGACCTAGCCGCCGCCGGCATCGAGCCGGTCGAGGAATACGCCTTCGAATACACCGAAACCTCGCTGCTGGCATGGTTCCGGCGCCAGTCAGCCGGTGCCGCGCAACAGGCAGCAGCATGAGTTATTTCAACCGCCCTCTCCCGCCAGCGGGAGAGGGGGACGAGGTCTTGCTTTGCAAGTTTCACATCCACTGAAAGGAGAGCACCATGGCTTACAAAATCGTTGTCGATGAATGCACCAATTGCGCCGCTTGCGAAACCGAATGTCCGAACGACGCGATCAACGAAAAGAAGGGTACCTTCAAGATCGACGCCGCGAATTGCAGCGAGTGTATCGGCTATTTCGACGAACCCCAATGTATTGCGGCCTGCCCGATCCCGGATTGCATCGTGATCGACGACAAAGCGCCGCGCTACGTCGCGGCGTAAGGCGCCATCCTAAAGTCCTCAGTTGGACGGGGTGGAGTGTGCGGTTATGGTGGTGCAGGGCATACCCGACAGCCTGACGGCTTGGGCACGAGAGGCGCGACGACGCGGAATGGTTATTCCATTCCAAGGAGTTGCAACGCCGCCATGTGCCGCTATAACCGTGCAATCCAT
>CALMWM010000265.1 GCA_937873435.1 uncultured Gallionellaceae bacterium | reverse complement strand
TCACGTAGTCCTGATAGGCCGGTACGGCGATAGAAGCCAGTATGCCGACAATCGCCACTACAACCATCAACTCGATCAAGCTAAAGCCGGCAGATTTTCCAACCGGCGCTTTCAGGATATTCATCATGCCTTCCTTTCAATTTGGTGGGGTATTCGAACAGCCGCCACCCGGATTAATTTCCTGGCGGTGTTGGGGATTCGAGGGTATCCCAAGTCGTTGCTAAATCCTAGCTAATGATAGGCGGGATTGCTAGCGAGAGGTGACGAGCGGTGTGTATTTGCGGACGAGCGGTCGCGGCGCCGCAGGGAGGGAAATTCAAACTTCGTCGACGTCGAACAGGCGCCGGTATTCCAGGTTGGCATAGCGGTCGGTCATCCCGGCGATGTAATCGGCGATGGCGCGGGGTTTGCCTTCCCGGGCTTTTTCCTGGTACTGCGGCGGCAGCAGGCGGGCATCCTGCATGAAGGCGCCGAAAAGTTCACGCACGATACGGCGCGCCTTGTTGCTGGTGCGCATCACGCGGTAGTGGCGGTAGAGATGCTGGAACAGGAAGCGCTTCAGTTCCTGCTGTTCGGCGCGCACCGCCGGGCTGAAGGCGACCAGCGGTGCCGCTGTGCGCACCTCGGCTATGGATTGCGGTGCGGCGGCGGCGATGTTGGCGCTGCTCTGGGCGATCAGGTCGAGCACCAGGGTGTTGATCATGCGGCGCACGGTTTCATGGATCAAGCGTCGGCCCGCCAGGCCCGGGTAGCTTTGCCGCGCCATTTCGAGGTGGCGTGCGAACACGCCGACTTCCGCCAGTTGTTCGAGGGTGATCAGGCCCGAGCGCAGGCCGTCGTCCACGTCGTGGTTGTTGTAGGCTATTTCGTCGGCGAGGTTGGTCACCTGCGCTTCCAGCGAGGGTTGTTGGTTGTCCAGGAAGCGTTGGCCCAGTTCGCCCAGTGTTTCCGCGTTCTGCGGCGAGCAATGCTTGAGGATGCCTTCGCGGCTTTCGTAAGTCAGGTTCAATCCGTCGAATTCGGCATAGCGCTCTTCCAGCATGTCCACCACCCGTAGCGATTGCAGGTTGTGCTCGAAGCCGCCGTATTCCTTCATGCAGATATTCAGTTCGTCCTGGCCGGCATGGCCGAACGGGGTGTGGCCGAGATCGTGGGCCAGCGCGATGCCCTCGACCAGTTCCTCGTTGAGGCGCAGGTTGCGGGCGATCGAGCGGCCGATCTGGGCGACCTCGATGCTGTGGGTGAGGCGGGTGCGGAACAGGTCGCCCTCGTGATTGACGAATACCTGGGTCTTGTATTCGAGCCGGCGGAAGGCGGTGGAATGGATGATGCGGTCGCGGTCGCGCTGGAATTCGCTGCGCCCTGCCGGCGCCGCTTCGGGAAAGCGGCGGCCGCGCGTATTGTGCGACGCAGCCGCGTAGGGGGCGAGATCATTCGACATGGAAACTTAAAGCGTAATTGCTCAGGTCGGCGTTTCTCCCTTCTCCCGCAGGCGGGAGAAGGGGCGGGGATGAGGGTGTTTGCGTTCCGGCAACCGTTGCCGATGCGCCGCGACCCTCACCCCACCCCCTCTCCCGCCTGCGGGAGAGGGGCTTAGCTGTTGTTTTTCGCATGGTTATCTTATTAAAGTGTCCTTCAACAAGCCTTCCGGCACTTCGGCGGTCACCACGCCGTCGCCGATCGCGCGCAGCAGGATGAAGCGGATTCTGCCGCCTTCGACTTTCTTGTCCAGCCCCATCAGGTCGAGGTATTTATCGACGCCCAGGTCGGGTGCCATCACCGGCAGCTTGGCCGACTCGAACAGTTTGCGGGTGCGCTCGACATCCGCGTCGCTCAACCAGCCCATGCGTCGCGACAAGTCCGCCGCCAGCAGCGTGCCTGCCGCCACCGCTTCGCCGTGCAACCAGTTACCGTAGCCCATGCCGGACTCGATGGCGTGGCCGAAAGTGTGGCCGAGATTGAGCAGCGCCCGGACGCCGCCTTCGCGCTCGTCGGCGGCGACCACCTTGGCCTTGTCCTCGCATGAGCGGTGGATCGCATAGGCCAGCGCGAGCGGGTCACGCGCCAGCAGCCTGGTCATGTTTTGCTCCAGCCATTCGAAGAACGGCAGGTCGCCGATCAGGCCATACTTGATCACTTCCGCCAGTCCGGCGCTCAATTCGCGATCCGGCAGGGTATTCAGGGTGAGGGTATCGGCCAGTACCAGTTGCGGCTGGTAAAAGGCGCCGATCATGTTCTTGCCGAGCGGGTGGTTGATTCCGGTCTTGCCGCCGACCGACGAATCCACTTGCGCCAGCAGGGTAGTGGGAACCTGGATGAATGGCACGCCGCGCAAATAGGTGGCGGCGGCGTAGCCGGTCAAATCGCCGATCACCCCGCCGCCCAGCGCGATCAAGGTGGTCTTGCGCTCGCAGCGGTTAGTCAGCAGCGCGTCGTAAATCTGGTTCAGCGTTTCGCCGTTTTTGTAGGCTTCTCCGTCCGCCAGCACGATAGGCACTACTTTCACGCCGTGGGCTTCCAGCGCCATGCGCAAGGTATCCAGGTACAGCGGCGCGACGGTGGTGTTGGTGACGATGGCGACCTGCTTTTGCGCGAGATGTGGCAGTATCAGGTCGGCCCTGGCAAGCAGTTGTTCGCCGATGAGGATAGGGTAGGAGCGGTCTCCCAGATTGACGTTCAGGGTTTGCATTGCAGTTGTTTGATTTTATCTTCCAGTTGATGCACCAGGGCATGGGCGCTCTGCTCGCCGGTATCCATGACGATGTCGGCGATTTCGCGGTACAAGGGGTCGCGCTGGATGAACAGCTCGTTGAGGCGGGCTTGCGGGTCGGCGGTTTGCAGCAGGGGGCGGCTCTTGTCGTGGCGGGTGCGATGCCACAAGTCGCGCACCTTGGCATGCAAATACACCACGGTGCCGTTCTTGCCGAGGTTTTCCCGGTTCTGCGGATTCAGTATCGCGCCGCCGCCGGTCGCCAATACGATATCCGACAATGCGCTCAGCTCCGCGATCATCGCCGTTTCGCGCGCGCGGAATCCGGCCTCGCCTTCCAGCTCGAAGATCAGCGGGATGTTGACGCCGGTGCGTTTCTCGATTTCATGGTCGGAGTCGACGAAGGTCTTGTGCAAGTGTTTCGCCAGCAATTTGCCGACGGTGGTCTTGCCCGCGCCCATCAATCCCACCAAAAAAATATTGCCTGTCATGAAAGACATTTTAACGGAAAAGGGCTGGTTCCCGAAGAAGTGCTTGCCCGGCTCAATGCACCAACTGGTTGATCTCGATAATCGGCAGCAGGATGGCCAGCACGATCAGCAGCACGACGCCGCCCATCACCAGGATCATCACCGGTTCGAGCAAGGTCAGGAACATCGCCAGGCGCCGCTCCAGTGCCTGCGTCTCAAGCTGGGCGGCGCGCGCCAGCATTTGTTCGAGCTTGCCGCTGACCTCCCCGCTTGCCACCAGGTGCACCAGCAACGGCGGGAAGACGCGCGAGGCGCCGAGCGCCCGCGCCAGGCTGGCGCCCTCGCGCACCCGCTCAATGGCGCTCTCGATCGCCTCGCGCATCACCACGTTGCTCATCACCTGCGCCCCTGAGTTGAGCGCGCTCAGCAAGGGCACGCCGCCGCCGACCAGAATGGACAGCGTGCTGGCGAAACGCGAGGTATTGACCCCACGGATCAGCGCACCCAGCCAAGGCAGGCGCAACAGCAGTCCGTCCCAGCGCCGGCGCGGCGCAGTGCGGCGCAATGCGGCGCGCGCGGCAAGCAAGCCGCCGATAAGCGCCACCACGATGTAAGGCAAGGCGCTGCGCAGGAAATCGCTGAGCCAGATCAGCCCGCGCGTCAGCAAGGGCAGGCTCTGGCGCGACTGCTGAAACACCTGGACGATCTGCGGCACCACGTAGATCAGCAGCCCGGTGACGATCAGGATCGCCACGGTGGTGACCAGGATCGGGTACAACAGCGCCAGCGTGGTTTTCTGCTTCAACGCCTGGCGGGCATCGAGGTAATCGGCGAGATGCTGCAACACCGTCGGCAGCGCGCCGGATTCCTCGCCGCCATGCACCAACGCCCGGTAGAACTCGGGGAAGCTCTTGTCGTAGGTTCCCAGTGCACTCGCCAGCGAAAGCCCGCCGGTCACCTC
>CALMWM010000264.1 GCA_937873435.1 uncultured Gallionellaceae bacterium | reverse complement strand
AGGACATCCGCAGGGATCATCCCGACTGGCAGTGCGGGAAGGGCTGCGACAGTTGTTGTCGACGGCTCGCCGAAGTGCCTCGACTGACGGCGTCCGAATGGGAATTGCTGCGGGAGGGTTTGGCAGAACTGCCTGCGGAACGCCTCCAGGAAATCAGCAGGGGTATGTCCGTTTTGTCCGGCCAGCTGTCGCGCCCCGTCGTCTGCCCGCTGTTGGATCTTTCCAGCGGCGCCTGCCCGGTGTATGCCCAGCGCCCGGTGGCGTGCCGTACCTACGGCTTCTACGTGCAGCGCGACCTTGGGCTTTATTGTCACGACATCGAATCTCGCGTAGCCGAGGGCGCTTTGGCCGGCGTGGTTTGGGGTAATCACGATGCCATTGATCGCCGGCTTGCCGGTCTGGGCGAAGTCCGCGCGTTGACATGCTGGTTCGAGCGATGGGAGCGTGGGCAGTAGAAATTGGCGGGTTCCAATGCCATGTACTTGTTTTAGCTTCGCACCGTGTCGCCGTAGAGCACTGTTTTGCCGTCTCTGTGGAACTCGGCGTCGCGTTGCCTTCCTTCAGTCGCGCTTTCAGGCCGATGCTGTGAACGTGTATGATCTCGGCCGAGTCCAGTTTGTCCGCGACGTGAAATATATACCGATGGGGTTTCCCTCCTGATTGGATTTCCAGGAAATTCAAGCAGAATATCAGGCTGAATCGACATGCGGTTTCGCGTAGGAGGCCGGATCATTTATCCCTTAAATTCAATCTCACAGGAAAAGTCTTTATGAAAAAAACCGGCACGCTGATCGCTGCAATGACCCTCATGTTTACGCTAGGCGCTTATGCCGCGGCGCCAACAGCCGAAACCAAGGAATTCAAGACGCCTTCCGGGATCGCGATTACCACCTTGAAGGAGGGCTCCGGCTCCAGCCCAAAAGCAACGGATACGGTCAAGGTTCATTACCGGGGAACGCTTCCCGACGGGAAGGAGTTCGACAGTTCCTACAAAAGAGGTCAGCCGGCCAGTTTTCCGCTGAATCGCGTCATCCCCTGCTGGACAGAAGGCGTTCAAACCTTGAAAGTCGGCGGCAAGGCAAGGCTGGTTTGCCCCAGCAATCTGGCCTACGGCCCGCGCGGCATCCCAGGAACCATCCCGCCCGATTCCCCGCTGATTTTTGAGGTGGAACTGCTGGAAATCGTGAAATAATCGGCTTGGCGGGGAATGCCGAAGCAGGGCCGGGGAGTTGTTCAGGAATCGAACCTATGTCCGTAATCTCGCGACTATCGGTTATGTTTTGATCGATAGGGAACACCTCGCCGACCGTCCAAATTAACGCAAAGACTACACCGCCTTGACTCTCGACTATGCCACGCTCGACCTGTTGCGCCAGACTCATCCGGCATGGCGGCTGCTGCGTTCCGATCATGCGCCGTTGGTGGCGAGTTTTTTGCAGCGGGTGTTCGTCGCGCCGAATGTGCGAGTGATGGCGCAGGCGGATCTGGCGGAGGCGCTGGAGGACGAACTGTTCGCCCTGCGCGAGCGACTGGGCGCGGCGGCTTTTCCCAAGGCTGCGCTGGATTATCTCAACGACTGGGCGGGCGGCGACAAGGGGTGGTTGCGCAAATTCTATGTGCAGGGTTCCGACGAGCCGCATTTCGACCTGACGCCGCCCACCGAGAAGGCCATCGCCTGGCTGGGTGCACTGACCGAGCGCAGTTTCGTGGGTACCGAGTCGCGCTTGCTGACGCTTTTCGAGTTGCTCAAGCAGATGAGCGAGGGCAGCGAAACCGACCCGCAGGCGCGCCTCGCCGAACTGCACAAGCGCCGCGACGAGATCGACGCGGAGATCGCCCGCGCGTTGGACGGCGATCTGCCGCTCCTCGACGACACCGCCTTGAAAGACCGTTTCCAGCAGTTCATCGGGCTGGCCCGCGAACTGCTCACCGACTTTCGCGAGGTGGAGCACAATTTTCGCGGGCTGGATCGCCGGGTGCGCGAGCGCATCGCGCTGTGGGAAGGCTCGAAAGGCGCGCTGCTGGAAGAGATCATGGGCGAGCGCGATGCGATTGCCGATTCCGACCAGGGGCGCAGTTTCCGCGCTTTCTGGGATTTCCTGATGTCGAGCAGCCGCCAGGAAGAGTTGTCGGCATTGCTGGAACGGGTGTTGGTCTTGCCCCCGGTCGCCGCGATGCAGCCCGACCTGCGCACCCGGCGCGTTCATTACGACTGGATGGAAGCCGGCGAGCACACGCAACGCACGGTGGCTCTGCTTTCCCAGCAATTGCGGCGCTTTCTCGACGACCAGGCGTGGCTGGAGAATCGCCGCATCATGGATATTCTTCACGGCATCGAGGCCAAAGCCCTGCAACTGCGCGAATCGCCGCCGCCCGGCGAGGTGATGAACATCGCCGATACCGCCGCCGACATCGAGTTGCCGCTGGAACGCCCCCTCCACACCCCCGCCGTGAAGCCGGTGATCGCCGCCCTCGCGCTGGAAGCGGGCGACGCCGACGTGGACGCGGCGGCGCTGTATTCGCAGGTGGTGATCGACAAGGCACGGCTGACGCGGCATATCCGCCACGCCTTGCAGGATCGTTCGCAAATCACCTTGCGCGAACTGTGCGGGATGCAGCCGCTCCAGCACGGCCTGGCGGAACTGGTGGCGTATCTGCAACTGGCGGGCGATACTTTCAAAGCGGTGGTGGATGAAGCGGCGAGCGAATCCATCGAGTGGACGAGCGCCGCGCCGGACGGCGCGGAAACCATGAAGCGGGCGCGCTTGCCGCGGGTGATATTCGTGAGGTAGGCATGGCGGAACAGGAAGCGGAAAACGGCGCGGCTGGCAATGAGCTGTCGGCGCTGGTGATTTCCCTGCTCAAGGGAGTGATTTACCAGGAGGCTGACGCCGCCCTGTGGAACGCCCTGCTCGCTCTGCAAGCGCGGGTGCGCGATTACGTGGCGGTGCTGGGGCTGGAGCTGGCGCTCGACGAGGCCGAGGGCTACGCTTTCCTGCGCGCCCGCGCGCCGGCTGACGACGCGGCGCTCAAACTGCCGCGTCTGGTGGCGCGGCGCCCCCTGTCGTTCCCGGTAAGCCTGCTGCTGGCGCTGTTGCGCAAGAAGCTCGCCGAATTCGACGCCGGCGGCGGCGACACCCGGCTGGTGCTGAGCCGCGACGAGATCGTCGAACTGGTGCGGGTATTCCTGCCGGAAACCAGCAACGAAACGCGCTTGATCGACCAGATCGAAACCCATCTCAACAAGATCGTCGAACTGGGATTCCTGCGCCGCCTCAAGGTCGCGCAAGGCGGAGCGGCGGCGTTCGAGGTGCGGCGCATCCTCAAGGCCTTCGTGGATGCGCAATGGCTGGCGGATTTCGACGAGCGGCTGGCGGCCTATCAGGCGCAACTCGGCGGCGCGGGAGGGGCGGACGATGAGTGAGCTCGCCTCGCTGGGACTGGATTTCGTCGCCGACGACGCGCTCACGGGCTTTCGCCTGCAACGCCTGGAGGTGTTCAACTGGGGGACTTTCGACGGGCGGGTGTGGACGCTCCACCCGGAGGGCAAGAACGCCCTGCTTACCGGCGACATCGGTTCGGGCAAATCGACCCTGGTCGACGCCGTCACCACCTTGCTGGTGCCGGCCCAGCGCATCGCCTACAACAAGGCCGCCGGGGCGGACAGCAAGGAGCGCAGCTTGCGTTCCTACGTGCTCGGGCATTACAAGTCGGAGCGCAACGAAGCCAGCGGCAGCGCCAAACCGGTGGCGCTGCGCGACCACAACAGCTATTCGGTGATCCTCGGGGTGTTCCGCAACGCCGGCTACGACCAGACGGTGACGCTGGCCCAGGTTTTCTGGATGAAGGATGCGCAGGGACAACCGGCGCGCTTCTTCGTCGGCGCGGAACGGGACTTGTCGATTGCGGCGGATTTCGCGAATTTCGGCCCGGACATCGCGCAACTGCGCAAGAAGCTGCGCGGGCCGGGCTGCGAGCTGTTCGACAGTTTTCCGCCCTACGGCGCGTGGTTCCGCCGGCGTTTCGGCATCGACAACGATCAGGCGCTGGAGTTGTTTCATCAAACCGTGTCGATGAAATCGGTGGGCAATCTCACCGATTTCGTGCGCAGCCACATGCTGGAGCCGTTCGAAGCGGCACCGCGCATCGCCGCCCTGATCGGCCATTTCGACGACCTCAACCGCGCGCATGAAGCGGTGTTGAAGGCCAAGCGCCAGGTGGCGCTGCTGACCCCGCTGGTCGCCGATTGCGAACGCCACGCCCAACTCGGCGCGGGCGTCGAGGCGTTGCGCGCCTGCCGCGAAGCGCTGCGCCCTTATTTCGCCGAACTCAAACTGGGTTTGCTGGACAAGCGCCTGGCGGGGCTGGCCGACGAATGGGCGCGCCACGACGCTCAGGTCAGGCGTCTCGAAGAACAGCGCGACGCGCAGCGGGTCGCCGCCGACGAACTCAAGCGCAGCATCGCCGACAACGGCGGCGACCGCCTGGAGCGGCTGGCCGCCGAAATCCGCCAGAAGGATCAGGAACGCGAGGCGCGCGAACGCAAGGCGCAGCGCTACGCCGAACTGGCGAGCGCGGTGGGGGAACGTCCCGCCGCAGGGGAAGCCGAATTCCTCGGCCAGCAGCAGCGTTTTTCGGTGTTGACCGATACCGCGATGGAAGCCGAATCCCGGCTCCAGAACCGCGAAAAGGAACTGGATTTCGATTTCCGCAAGGGCCGCCAGGAACACGCCGCGCTGTCCGACGAAATCGCCGGACTGAAAGCGCGGCGCAGCAACATACCCGGCGAGCAGGTCGCGATGCGCGCCGCCCTCTGCGCCGCGCTGGGCATAGACGAGGCTGCCATGCCGTTCGCCGGCGAACTGCTGCAAGTGCGCGACGACGAACGCGACTGGGAGGGCGCGGCGGAGCGCCTGCTGCGCAGTTTCGGCCTGTCGCTGCTGGTGCCCGACGAACACTACGCGGCGGTCGCGGAGTGGGTCGATAAAACTCATTTGCGCGGACGCCTGGTGTATTTCCGGGTGCGCCGCAACGTGCGGGGCGAACGGCCCGACCTGCACCGCGATTCGCTGGCGCGCAAGCTGGCGATCAAGCCCGACTCGCCGTTTTACGACTGGCTGGAACACGAAGTCGCGCAACGCTTCGACGTGGCCTGTTGCGCCACGCCCGAGCAGTTCCGTCGCGAAACCCGCGCCATCACCCGCGCCGGCCAGATCAAATCGCCCGGCGAGCGCCACGAAAAGGACGACCGCCACCGCCTCGACGACCGTAGCCGCTACGTGCTGGGCTGGAGCAACGCTGCCAAGATCGCCGCGCTGGAAGCCCAGGCCCGCCAGCGGGAAGCGCGCCTGGACGAACTGGGCGGCCTGATCGGCAAGGTCAAGGACGAGCAGAAGAGCGTCAAGGAACGCCTCACGGCGCTTTCCAAACTCGACGAATACCTGGATTTCCGCGAACTCGACTGGCAGTCTCTGGCCGTCGAAATCGCCCATCTGCTCGAAGAAAAGCATCAGCTCGAAGCAGCGTCGGACGTACTGAAACAGCTCGCCGAGCGGCTGCGCGCGCTGCACGGCGAACTCGCCGCAACGGAAGCAAAACTGGCCGAAAAAAACCGCGAACTGGGCGCGACGCAAACCAGGCGCGAGGCTGCCGAAGAACTGCGCGAACAGACCCTGACGCAACTCGATACCACCGCCGCCGAGTATTCCGAACGCCTCGACGCGATGCGTGGCGAGGCGCTGGGCGAGCACCAGCTTTCGGTGGAATCCTGCGACAACCGCCAGCAAGACCTGCGCGACTGGCTTCAGACCCGTATCGACAACGAAACCAAGAAGCTCGACCGCCTGCGCGACAGGATCATCCAGGCGATGTCCGCCTACAAGGAGGCCTTCAAGCTCGATGCCAGCGAGGTGGATGCCGCCATCGAAGCGGGCTACGAATACCGGAATATGCTCGATGGGCTGCAAGCCGACGACCTGCCGCGTTTCGAAGCGCGCTTCAAGGAATTGCTCAACGAAAACACCATCCGTGAAGTCGCCAATTTCCAGTCGCAACTGGCCCGCGAACGCGAACAAATCAAGGAGCGCATCGCCCGCATCAACGGCTCGCTCACCCAGATCGACTACAACCCCGGCCGCTATATCGTGCTGGAGGCGCAGCTGACCCCGGATGCCGAAATTCGCGATTTCCAGAGCGAGTTGCGGGCCTGCACCGAAGGCGCGCTGACCGGCTCGGAAGACGCCCAATACTCGGAAGCCAAATTTCTCCAGGTCAAGCGCATCATCGAGCGCTTTCGCGGAAGGGAAGGCCAGTCCGAAGCGGATCGCCGCTGGACTGGCAAAGTTACCGACGTGCGCAACTGGTTCGTGTTCGCCGCAAGCGAGCGCTGGCGCGAGGACGATAGCGAACACGAACATTATTCCGACTCCGGCGGCAAGTCGGGCGGGCAGAAGGAAAAACTCGCCTACACCATCCTCGCCGCCAGCCTCGCCTACCAGTTCGGCCTGGAATGGGGCGAGGTGCGTTCCCGCTCGTTCCGCTTCGTGGTGATCGACGAAGCCTTCGGGCGCGGCTCCGACGAATCCGCGCAATACGGCCTGCGCCTGTTCGCCCAGCTTAACCTGCAATTGCTGATCGTCACGCCCCTGCAGAAAATCCACATCATCGAACCTTTCGTCGCCAGCGTCGGTTTCGTCCACAACGAGGATGGGCGCGCTTCCCAACTGCGCAATCTGTCCATCGAGGAATACCGGGCCGAGAAGCGCAAGGCGCAGGGAGCATAAGGCGATGAACTGGACACGTCCCGCCGACCTGCGCGCCCAGGTGCAAAAACTCTGGGAGCGCGGCGACATCCTCTCCAGCCTGGTGAGCGGCGAGTCTTTGTTTCCGCGCCGTTTGACCCTCAAATGTCCCACTTCCGCCGAAATGGCCGAGCGTTTCGACGAGGTGCGCGCCTGGATCGGCGAATTGCGCGAGTCCTCGTCATTCCGGGTGGAAATGCGCGAAATCCAGCATCGGGTGCTCGGCGCCAACGCGATTCCCGCCGAGGCATGGATAGACAGCTTCGACGCCGCCGTGGCGCTGCTCGGTAAGCGCCGCGAAGCCGCCCGTTTTGTCGCGTTGCTCGAAGCAACCCGTGCCCGCCAACCCCGGCTGCTGGGCTGGTTGGCGCAACGTCCGCTACGCGCCTTGGCGCTGGGCGATGAGTGGGGGCGCTTGCTGGAAATCGTCGCCTGGCTGGAACGGCATCCGCGTCCCGGCGTGTACTTGCGCCAGGTGGACATTCCCGGCGTGCACAGCAAATTCATCGAAGCCCGGCGCGGCGTGCTGGCGGAGTTGCTGGATGCGGTATTGCCGCCCGAGGCCATCGCTGCCGACTCCGGCGGGGTGAGCCAGTTCGCCCGCCGCTACGGTTTTCGCGACAAACCGGCGCGTATCCGTTTCCGTATTCTGGATGGAGAGCAACGCTTTCTTCCCGGCGGCCCCGAGCAGGAAATTACCCTCGATGAAGAGAGTTTTGCCCTGCTCGACCTTAAGGCGACGCGGGTTTTCATCACCGAAAACGAAATCAACTTCCTGGCGTTTCCCGAGGCCAAGGACAGTCTGTTGATCTTCGGCGCGGGCTACGGCTTCGACATGCTGGCTCAAGCCATGTGGCTGTCGCGTTGCCGGATGTATTACTGGGGCGATATCGACACCCACGGCTTCGCCATCCTCGACCAGTTGCGCAGCCATTTTCCCCACGCCGCGTCGTTCCTGATGGATCGCGCCACTCTGCTGGCATTCGAGTCGCTATGGGGCGAGGAAGACCAGCCGACGCGCCGCGATCTGCCCCGGCTGAACGCCGAAGAACAGGCGCTCTACGACGACCTGCGGGACAATTGCATCCGCACCAGCCTGCGCCTTGAACAGGAACGCATCGGCTTCGGCTGGCTGGAGGCGGCATTGGCGGCGCTCGGGTAAATTCCAGAAAAATTCCGACCCGCGGGGTAGGCAACTATTGCTGCTAGCGAATACAATTCGAATTTCAGCAATTCAGGAATGCACTCATGCAAATCGATAAAAATACGGTCGTCACACTGGATTATCAGGTCATCGATGCCGACGGCAAAATGGTGGATAGTGGCGAGCAAGCGCTGGCTTACCTGCATGGCGGATACAGCGGGATTTTCCCGCTGGTCGAGGAAGCGCTGGCCGGCAAGCAGGTCGGCGACAAGGTGGAACTCAAGCTGCAACCTGCGGATGCTTTCGGCGACTACGATGCCGACCTGATCAGGATCGAGCCGCGTAACTCGTTTCCCGAGGAAGTCGAGATCGGGATGCAGTTCGAGGGCGTGACGGAGGGTGGGGAGGATGAGATGCTCTACACCGTTACCGACATCGTCGAGGACAAGGTGGTTGTGGACGG
>CALMWM010000263.1 GCA_937873435.1 uncultured Gallionellaceae bacterium | reverse complement strand
TGGGGGTGACGGGCAATGTGCCGAGCGCCACGCCCCGAACGCGGTTGCAGGAGCATGACGCGGTACGGCTGCGGGCAAGTTGCTTGGCATCAGGCCATCAGCTGGATAAGGACAGGATCGGCACCATTGTCAGCATCTATGCGAACGGCGAAGCTTATGCCGTCGAGTTCGAGGAAGCGGACGGTAACATCTTAGTCGTCACCCTTACCAGCGATCATGTCGAGAAGGCCACCTTGCAATGATCCTGCCCCATGTCGATAGCGCCCGTGTCGAGGAAAAGAAAATCCGGGAATACCTACTCAACCTGGCCCATCTCCAAGGCCAGTCCAAGGCTAAATTTTTTCAGGGAAAAGGCTTCGCGGAAGAGTCGTGGCAAGTTTTTCGCAATGCCCTGGTAGAGCAGGCCCGGCGCAACCCCGTTGCCGCCCAATCCGCTGATGAATACGGCCAGCGCTTCGTGGTGGACTGCCACTGCCCGACACCCGACGGGTCAAATCCCTGCATACGTACCGTTTGGGAAATCGTGCCGGAAACACATTGCTCCCGACTGATTACGGCACACCCGAAAAAATAAGTCCTCCCCTGAGAATTTAGGAGAAGCCCTTGTCCAAAACCATCCAGATTTATCTCCCCGGCGGCGACCCTCGCGGCCTGCGTATCGCCGAACTGACCACGCGCATCGTGCAGGCGGTGCAAGTGCCGCGCAGCCTGACCGAGCAGTTTTTCGAACGGGCGGAAAGCCGTCAGGTGGGTATTTACATGCTGTTCGGCAACGAGGAAAACAGCGCCAAGCCCCTTGCCTACATCGGCCAAACCGAGGACTTTCACGAACGCTTCACCAAGCACGACAGTGCCAGAAATTTTTGGCAACAGGCGGTGGCATTGGTTTCCAGCAAGAATAACTTTACCCAGACCCATTTGCGCTACCTGGAATGGCTGGCGATCAAGGAGGCGCGCAACGCGGGACGCTACCAACTGGAAAACGGCAATGGCGGCTCCAAACCCCACACGCCAGAACCCCTGGAAGCAGATATTCTGGACAGCTTCGACACCATCCGGGTGCTGTTGTCGGTGTTGGGATTCCCGCTGTTCGAACCGGTGGCCGGCTCTCTTGCGGCAGAATCCGCCGGAACGCCATCCGTTTCTCCGCAGCGCTTGTATTGGTGCCGGGGCGCGGATGGCGCGGAAGGCCGGGGTTGTTATCAGCCGGATGGTTTTGCCGTTCTCAAGGGTTCGCTTTTCCGTAAAAGCGAGGTGAATTCGTTGCACGAGGCCTCGCGCCTCGTTCGAAAGCGCCTGCTGGAAAGCGGCGTGCTGGCGGATGCGGGAAAAGTTTACGAGCTACGGGAGGATTTCCTGTTTTTGTCCCCCAGCGCCGCCGCTTGCGCCGTCCTCGGGCGTCCCGCCAACGGCTGGGAAGAATGGAAAAACGAGCAGGGAGTCACCCTCGATAGCGCGGAAAGAAAAAAGATCGACCGCTGAATGGGGTAATAAACGACGCATTGCACCGAATGGCGAGCCACAAACACCTTTCCCGCGACCCCTCATAGTTATATACTTGACCAACTTTATAGTCAGGTCTGAAATGCCATGATTACCGCCAACATCGCCGAGGTCAAAGCCCATCTTTCCGAGTACCTTTCCGCATTGGATAAAGGTGAAACGGTAACGATCTGCCGCCGCAACGTGCCGGTGGCGGAAATTCGCCCGATTGCGCAGCCGCGCCGCGAGCCGCGCCCTATCGGGCTGGGGCCGCGCGAGGAGGGGTACGAGTTGCCGGAGAGTTTCTGGGAGCCCTTGCCGGACGAGTTGCTCAAGGCTTTCAATGGAGAAACGCCCGATTTCAATTTGGACAGCAAGGAATGAAATTGCTGCTGGATACCTGCACTTTCGTGTGGCTTGCCAGTGTGGAAGGGCGGCTGTCGCGCGTGGCCGCCGAGATGTTTTCCGATCCCGAAAACGAGGTTTATCTTTCTGCCGTTTCGGCCTGGGAAATCGGCGTGAAACACCGCAACGGAAAGATGCGCCTGCCGGGCGGCATCGCGCCGCGCGAATTCGTCACGGAAGCGCGCCTCCGCCATGGCATCGCCAGCTTGCCGATGATGGAAGCCGATGTTTTTCCGCTGGAAAAATTGCCGCCTCACCATCAAGACCCTTTCGACCGCTTGCTGATCTGTCAGGCTATCGCCAACCAGATGGCGATCCTGACGCCGGATGAGGCGATACGCCAATATCCGATCAGCACCTACTGGTAACTTCACAAGAAAGCGCATCCGTTGGACATAATCCTGCTTTTCAAAGCCCTGATCCTCGGCCTCGTCGAGGGCCTTACCGAATTCCTGCCGGTTTCCAGTACCGGCCACCTGATCGTGGTCGGCGATTTGCTCGATTTCAACGACGACAAGGGCAAGGTGTTCGAAATCGTGATCCAGCTGGGGGCAATCCTGGCGGTGTGCTGGGAATTCCGCGCCAAGATCGGCGGCGTGGTGCGCGGCTTGGGGCGCGAGGCTGCGGCGAATCGTTTCGTCGCCAACCTGGCGGTTGCGTTCATGCCGGCGGCAGTGCTGGGGCTGGCGTTCCACCATGCGATCAAGACCTATCTTTTCAACCCGTTCACCGTGGCGATCGCGCTGATCGTCGGCGGGCTGATCATTTTCTGGGTGGAGCGGATGAACCACCAGCCGCGCGTCACCAGCATCGACGAGATGGACTGGAAAGATGCGCTCAAGGTCGGGTTCGCCCAGACGCTGGCGATGTTTCCCGGCACTTCGCGTTCCGGCGCGACGATCATCGGCGGGATGCTGTTCGGCCTGAGCCGCCAGGCAGCCACCGAATTCTCGTTTTTCCTCGCGATCCCGACCATGTTCGCGGCGACTTTTTACGATGTCTATAAAAACTGGGCGCTGCTCAAATTCGACGACCTCGGGATGTTCGCGGTGGGTTTCATCGTTGCCTTCATCAGCGCGTTCTGGGCGGTGAAAGGGCTGCTGCGCTATGTGGCGCACCATAATTTCAATGCTTTCGCGTGGTATCGCCTGGCGTTTGGTATCATCGTCCTCATTTATTTCTGGTAATTTCCCATGGCTGAAACTCCTCCGATTGTTATGGTTTTCTCCGCGTCCGACCCTACCGGCGGCGCCGGCTTGCAGGCGGACATCCTGACCTTGTCGAGCATGGGCTGCCATCCGGTGTCGGTGGTCACGGCGATTACCGTGCAGGATACGCTGGGGGTCGAGGATGTGCTGCCGATAGAGGCCGAGTGGATTGCCGACCAGGCGCGCTGCGTGCTCGAAGACATGCCGGTGGCGGTGTTCAAGGTCGGTCTGATCGGCAGCGTGGAAGCCATTGCGGCGATTGCCGAAGTGGTGGCGGATTATCCCGACATCCCGCTGATCTTCGACCCGGTGCTGGCCTCCGGGCGCGGCGACGACCTGGTCAATGACGATATCCTGTCGGCGATGCTGGAAATGCTGATCCCGCAATGCACCCTGATCACCCCCAACAGCGTCGAGGCGATGCGCCTGGCGATGCACGGGCGCGAGGAAGAAGAAACGCCGAGCCTGGTGCAATGCGCCGAATATTTCATCGAGCTGGGCTGCGAATACGTGCTGATCACCGGCACCCACGAAAACACCCCGAAAGTCGAAAACGTGCTTTACGACGAGAACGGCGTGGTGCGCAGCGACAGCTGGGAGCGCTTGCCAGGCAGCTATCACGGCTCAGGCTGCACGCTGGCGTCGGCGCTGGCGGCGACGATAGCGCATGGCCTGGATTTCGCCGAGGCGGTCAAGGAGGCGCAGGAATTCACCTGGCAGGCGCTCAGCGCCGGCTTCCGTCCGGGCATGGGGCAATTCATTCCCGACCGGTTGTTCTGGGCGCGCGAAGCCGCCGAACAACCCGCCGAAGCTGGTACCGGCGATGCCGATTAGCGGCCTCTACGCGATCACCCCGCAGTACGCCGATGTCGACGTGCTACTCGACCAGGTGCGGCAAGCGCTGGAAGGCGGCGCGCAGGCGGTGCAATACCGCGACAAAAGCGGCGATGTGGCACTGCGCTTCGAGCAAGCCAGCGAGCTGCTGGGGCTGTGCCGGGATTTCGGGGTGCCGTTGATTGTCAACGACGACCTGCGCCTGGCCGACCTGATCGGTGCCGACGGCATCCACCTGGGCCGCGACGACGTTAGCCTGCGCGAGGCGCGGCTGGTTCTCGGGCGTGACAAGATCATCGGCGTCTCTTGCTATAATGATTTTTCATTGGCGCGCACGGCGCAGGACGGCGGCGCGGATTACGTCGCCTTCGGCAGTTTTTTTGCTTCCCCGACCAAGCCGCAAGCCGTCAGCGCGCCGCTGGCCCTGCTGCACCAGGCCAAGCGCGAATTGCGGGTGCCGCTGGTCGCGATCGGCGGCATTACCCTGGCTAATGCCAGCTTGCTGGTCGAGGCGGGCGCCGATGCGCTGGCGGTGATCAGCGCGGTGTTCGACAGCGGCAATATCCGCACCGCCGCCGCAGAATTTGCACAACTTTTTTCGAAACCTACCTTGCATTGATTTAAGGCACACCAACCATGACCTCACGTAACCAAACCCTCTTCGATCAATCGCAAATCACCATTCCCGGCGGCGTCAATTCGCCGGTGCGCGCCTTCCGCTCGGTGGGCGGCACGCCGGTGTTCTTCAACCGCGGCAAAGGCGCCACGCTGTGGGACGAGGACGGCAAATCCTACATCGACTACGTCGGTTCCTGGGGGCCGGCGATCCTCGGCCATGCCTTCCCGAAAGTGGTCAAAGCGGTGCAGGAAGCCGCGGCGCGCGGCTTGAGCTTCGGCGCGCCGACCGCACGCGAACTGGAGATGGCCGAACTGCTGTGCCAGCTGGTGCCGAGCATGGAACAAGTGCGCCTGGTCAGTTCCGGTACCGAGGCCACCATGAGCGCGGTGCGCCTGGCGCGCGGCTACACCGGGCGCACCAAGATCATCAAATTCGAAGGCTGCTACCACGGCCACGCCGATTTCCTGCTGGTGAAAGCCGGTTCCGGCGCGCTGACCTTCGGCCACCCCAGCTCCGCCGGGGTGCCGGAAGAAGTCGCCGCGCAAACCGTGGTGCTCGACTATAACAACGTGGAACAACTGGAAAATACCTTCGCCGAGATCGGCAAGGAAGTTGCCGCAGTGATCGTCGAACCGGTCGCCGGCAACATGAACCTGGTCAAACCCAGCCAGGAGTTTCTGCAAACCCTGCGCGACCTGACCAAGATGTACGGTGCGGTGCTGATTTTCGACGAAGTGATGACCGGCTTCCGCGTCGGCCTGACTTCGGCGCAAGGCCTGTTCGGCATCACCCCCGACCTCACCACGCTGGGCAAGGTCATCGGCGGCGGGATGCCGCTCGGCGCCTTCGGCGGCAAGCGCGAAATCATGCAGCAGCTCGCCCCGCTCGGCCCGGTCTACCAGGCCGGCACCCTGTCCGGCAACCCGGTGGCGGTCGCCGCCGGGCTGGCCACGCTCAAGCTCTTGCAGGCGCCGAGCTTCTACGAGCGCCTCTCCGCCAACACCCGCAAACTCACCGACGGCCTCACCGCTGCCGCACATGAGGCCGGTTTCACCTTCTCCGCACAGGCCGTGGGCGGCATGTTCGGCCTGTATTTCCGCGCCACACCGCCGACCAGCTACGCCGAAGTGATGGAATGCGACAAGGACGCCTTCAACCGCTTTTTCCACGGGATGCTGGAAGAAGGCATCTATCTCGCGCCCTCGGCCTTCGAAGCCGGATTCGTCTCGGCGGCGCACCAGGATGCCGACATCGACGCCACCATCGAAGCCGCCAAGCGGGTATTCGCGCAAATGAAATAACCCTGTATCCCGGACTGGAGATTTCTCTATGAATCAGGTTGCCGTATCACCGGAAGTGCTCCGCCAGTTTCACCAATTGGCCGAGGAAATGCACCGGCCAGAAGCCGAGATCATCAACGAAGCACTCGCTGGGTATCTGGCCGCTGACCGTCATTATGTCGAAGTGCTGCGCCAGCGTATCGCGGCAGCGGATCGTGGCGAGTTCGCCAGCGATGCGGAGGTCAATGACTTTTTCACCGAGCATCGCACGTAATGGCGCTGCGCTGGCTTGCCGGGGCGCTGGTTGATCTGCGCGGTATTCGTGAATACATCGCCAAGGAAAACCCCCTTGCGGCACAGCGAGTCATAACTGCTATCCGGCAAGAAGTGGATGAGCTGCGAACCCACCCCGCCATCGGTCGTCTTGGCCGGCTGGAAAACACACGGGAATTGGTTATAAACCGTTACCCCTACATCGTGGCCTACCGGGAAAGCTGTGCAGACATACATATTCTTGCCGTAGTTCATACTTCGCGGCGCTGGCCTGACAGCTTGAACGATCCGGCAGGGGAAGCAAAGAAGTGAGGCTCTGGCTGATTGTGCTGCTGGTTTTTTTTGGCGCGGTCTCTCCCGCGCTGGCGAACACCGCCTTGTTCGATCAGGTCGAGGCCAAGTCGGGCAAGCCGCTGGCGCTGGAGCAGCGGTACCAGCTTGCGTTGGCGATCAAGGCCTACACCGATGTGCAGCGCGAGCGCGACGAGCTGCTGGTCGGCGAGATTGCCCGCCTCACCCTGCTGCCGGCTCCGCAGATTTTGTTTTTGGCGCAGCAGGGCGGCAGCTTGCTGGCAAAAATCGAAGTCTTGCTGAAACGCAAGCTCCCCGCCGGCGATGCGCAGCAGGTGAATGCCGCCGCAGCCGCGCGCCAGACTGCGCTGCAAGCGGCGCGGGAAAAGCTGGTGAGCCGGGTGGCGGCCATCGGTGGCCTGTCCGCCCAGGCGGCGCGGGAAATCCTGCCGAAATTCGGGCTGTAGGGCGTAAAGTTTTTCGCATCCGATGGAATAAATCCCCCCCGCCATCCGTCAATATCACAACATGGGGAAATACATGAATATTTTCGGACTGTTCGACGGACAAAAAAACTTCATCCAGCGCCTGGAGCAGATTCAGGGAAGGCTGCACCGGCTGGCGCTCTCCTGGTGCCACAACCGCGCCCTTGCCGAGGATCTGGCGCAGGAAGCCTTGTCCAAGGCCATCGCCAAGGCCAATCAATTGCGCGACCCGGCATCCATGGACAGCTGGTTGTTCGGCATCCTCTCCAACTGTCTCAACGATCATTACCGCCGCCACAAGGAGGTGCTCGACATCGACGAGGTCGATGAAAAGCACCTGGTGAGCGAAGGCACGCCCGAAGAGGAGTATTTGCAGTCCGAGATGGTGGTGCGGGTGCGCCGCGCCATCGCCAAATTACCCGTCGGGCAGCGCCAGGTGGTGACCCTGGTTGATCTGGAAGAACTTTCCTACATGGACGTGGCGAGCATCCTCAACATCCCGGTCGGCACGGTGATGAGCCGTTTGTGCCGCGCTCGCCAGGCGTTGAAGGAAATCCTGCTGGAAACCCAACCGGCGCAAGCTGTATCGAATATCGCGAGGTTCAAATGAAACCCGAACAAACAGTAACTGACGAACTGCTCAACGCCTTCGTCGACGGCGAACTGGACTCGGCGGAGAAATCCCGCCTGCTCGGCCTGATCGCCGCCGACAGCCAGCTCAAGCAACGCATCTGCGAGCTGTGGCAATTGAAGGAAATGGTCGGCAACGCCTATCCGCTGAAATCCAAGGGAAGCAAAACGCAGCCTTCACGCACCCGCTGCTTCGGCTCGCCGGGCCTTTCCCACGCGCTGGCGGCGGGCCTGTTCCTGGTGCTCGGCCTCGGCGCCGGCTGGGCACTGCATGGCGGGAAAGCTGTGCCGCCGTTGCAAAACCACATTCAGGCGGAACAGCAAGCCAAGGAATCCAAGCTGGTACTGCACATTTTCTCCGGCGAAAACGTGCGTTTCGACGCCGCCCTCGATCAAGCCGAAGAACTGTTGCGCAGCGCCGAAACCCTCGGCACCCCGGTCAAGCTCGACATCGTCGCCAACGGCGAAGGCCTGCGCCTGCTGCAAGCCGACTCCTCGCCCTTTCCGGAGCGCATCAAGTCCCTCCAGCACGACTACAAGAACCTGAATTTCTATGCCTGCGGCATCACCATCGGCAAACTGCGGCGCCATGGGGTGGACGTCAAGTTGCTGCCGGAAGCCGTTATCACGCCCTCGGCGCTCGACCTGATCATGGCGCGCGAAAAACAGGGCTGGGTTTACATCCAGGCATGAGCATTAGGCTGACTTTGCACCATCATCGGGGGGAAAACATGAAAATCAAGCTCATGGCTGCATCCGCGCTGCTGTGCGTGGCTTTCGGCGCGCAGGCGCAGGAAGCCACTTTCACCAGCAAATCGCTGACCCCGGAAACCGCGCTGACTGCGGCGCAGGCCGCGCTGGCGCATTGCCGCAAGAACGGATACCAGGTGGCAGTGGCGGTGGTCGATAAA
>CALMWM010000262.1 GCA_937873435.1 uncultured Gallionellaceae bacterium | reverse complement strand
CCGGTCAATTGCGTCACGGCGCGCAGCAGGCAAGCCAGGCTCTCGGTGTGTTCATTGGCATTGCGGTCGGGGTTGCCATACAGTTTCTTGATCGCGGAACGCAGCAGCCGGATCGTGGCTTCGGCGCGCTCGGCGTAACGCCCGACCCAGAAAAGATTGTCCGCCGCCCGGCTCGGCAGGGCACCGCTCAGACTGGCGGCCACCTGCTCCGGGGTCGGCCTCATCACCAGATCGATCGGCTTTTCCGGCTCCGAGGCCAGCACCCAGGTATCCTTGCTGATGCTGCCGGTCTGGTTGGAAACCTGCATGTCGTCCTTGTGCGGCGTGCTGCGGGTCAAGCCCCCGGGCATCGCCACGTAACTGTCGGCACGCGCCACCAGGAAACTGCGCAGGACGGCATGGCGCGGCTCCAGCCTGCCGGAGACGAGGGAAGGCACGGTGGAAAACCCCTCCTGCTCCTGCCCGACATAAAACGCCGGCCGCGCCCGGATACGCGCGCGCCATTCGGCCAATTCCGCCTGGCTGAGGAGATGGCCGAACACCGGGCCTATGCCCGTTCCGCGATAAGTCGGCTTGATCACCAGCCGCTCCAGGTTGGCCAGCACGTAGTCGCGTTCCTTCGGCTGACCGCACCACCAAGTAGCCGCAGAGGGCAAACGTAGCGTGCGGCCCAGAAAATGCTCGGCGATGCCGGGCAGGAACGCCAGCAGGCCGGGATTCTCCAGCACGCTACTGCCGAGCGGGTTGGCAATGGCGACGTTGCCGCGCCGCGCGACTTCCACCAGCCCCGGCACGCCGAGGCGCGAATCTTCACGCAGTTCCAGGGGATCGCAGAAATCGTCGTCGACCCGGCGCAGGATCACGTCGACCCGTTCCAGACCGTTCAGCGATTTCAGCCAGAGGTAGCCGTCGCGCACCGTCAGATCGTCGCCCTGTACCAGCGGGTAGCCTAGATAGGAAGCCAGGTAGGCATGTTCGAAGAAGGTTTCGTTGAGGGGGCCGGGGGTAAGCACGACGACGCGGGGGTTCTCCGCCGCCGCGGGCGCGATGGCATTCAGGCCGGCACGCAGCGACTGGAAAAACAGCGCCAGGCGATGCACGTGGGAATCGCGGAACAGGCTGGGCAGCACGCGCGTCATGGCGACCCGGTTTTCCAATGCATAGCCCGCGCCGGACGGCGCCTGGGTACGGTCGCCCAGCACCCACATGCGGTCGTCCGGCCCGCGCGCCAGATCCGCCGCGTAGACCACCAGTTGATGTTTGCCGCGCAATGCGATCCGGTCGCAGGCACGCAGGAATCCGCCGTGGTTGTACAACAGTTCGAGGGGCAGCAATCCTTTGCGGATCAATTCGCGCGGGCCGTATATGTCGGCGAGGATCAGGTTCAGCAGTTCCGCCCGCTCCAGCAGCCCGGACTCGATGACTGCCCATTCCTCGCTGGAGACCAGCAGCGGCACCGGATCGAGCTGCCATGGCCGGCTCTGCCCCGCCGGGTCGCCGTACACATTGTAGGTGACGCCGTTCTCGCGCAGCAGCTTGGCGGCCTCCGCGCCGCGCCGTTCGAGCTCCGTCATGCCTAATGCGCGCAAGGCACGGATCAGATACGCCCACTGAGGCCGTATCTGCCCGTCGCCATCGAGCATTTCGTCATAGGCATCCGGTTCGGTGGGATACCAATTTTCCGGCATGGCGTCGTGGGTTTCCAAAAGGCCGTTCATGCGGTGTTCCATGAGTGGGGAGCCCAGCCAGGGCAGGCAGGAAATCCCGAGACTATTCCCCAAGGGGGCCTAGTGACCACTCCCAGGCTGTGTCTCTCTTCGACAGGAACAATGCGCAAACTTAGACTGAGGTCGCACATGTCAACCCATCGTTTGCGATGGAGCAGCTCCCTGAACCAATTGCACGGTCTTGTGCTCATACTCCCACTCGAACGGCGGAAGACCGTTGAGCGCATGTCGGATACCTTCGCTCCAGGCGTCGGAGAGTCCCCGATAGTAGGGATCGTGTTCGGTAAGAACCATGTGCCGGCCCTCGCCCAGACTATCCTTTTTATACATTAGCAATTCGACCGGTGGGCCCACCGTCAGGTTACTGCGGATAGTGGAGTTGATCGACACCAGCGCGCAGCGCCCAGCCAATTCGAGCTGGGTATTGGATCGGATGACACGATCCAGGATCGGCTTGCCATACTTGGTTTCGCCCATTTGCAGAAACGGATATTCAGTCGATTCGTGAATATAATTGCCCTGCGGGTAGATCAGAAAAATGGCCGGTGCCTGGCCGGCGATCTGCCCGCCGAAGATAAAGGTGGCCTCGAAGTTGGAACCAGCCGTGCCCCGCTCAGCCTGGGCGCGCTGGATGTCGGTGGATATCTTGCCCACGTAATTCGCCGCGGCGTTGATGTCCGAAATAGTCTGCAAGCTGGGGTTAACCGCACCCTCGGCATCCGCCCTGATTCGTCTTACCACCGCCTGGGTGGTGGCAAGGTTTCCCGAGGAGAGCAGCACGAAAGAGCGGTTGCCGGGCCAGCTGAAGTTGTGCATCTTGGAGTAGGTGCTAATATTGTCGACCCCCGCATTGGTGCGGGAATCGGACGCAAACACCAAACCTTCGTCCACTTTGATTGCAAGGCAGTAGGTCATCGTCGTTCCAAATATTGGTTGCCCGATTCTAGCTAGAATTGCATGATGTGGGAAGCTTGCCGCATTTTATCGGTCGATGCCAATAATTGGCCCATCTCTTGCTAACTTATTGACTTAGACCTCAAACACCAAGAAACCCAAAATATTACTGGCAGGAGAAATGCCGATGAGCATCGCCTGGGAAAACTATCAGGTAGGCAACGCCTTCGACGAACTGGTCGCCCCCGACGGACAGCCGCGCCCGCTGGCGCGCGGTCTGTGTGATTTCATCTCGGGACTCGGCGCGCAAGAGCTATCGGGGCGCGCAGCGGCAGTGGATGCGGCGATCATGACCGCCGGCATTACCTTCACGGTCTACACCGAGGCAGGGAATATCGACCGCGCCTGGCCATTCGACGTCGTCCCGCGCATCATTGCCCGGGGCGAATGGGAACGCGTCGCCAAGGGTCTGAAACAGCGCTTGGCCGCACTCAACCTGTTTATCAACGACCTCTACAACGAGCAGCGCATCATCAAGGATGGGGTGTTTCCAGCTGAAGTACTGGCCGACTCGAAGAATTTTCGCACCGCCTGCGTCGGGGTAACGCCCCGTTATGGTGTGTGGGCGCATATCTGCGGCACCGATCTGGTGCGCCACTCGGACGGACAGTTTTATGTGCTGGAGGACAATCTACGGGTGCCTTCCGGCGTTTCCTACATGCTGGAAAACCGCCAGTTGATGAAGCGCCTGTTTCCCGAAGCCTTCGCCCGCTACCATATCCTGCCGGTGGATGATTACACCGCCCAGCTCTACGATACCCTGGCGGCGCTCTCGCCGCGCCCCAGCCAACGACCGGTGATCGCGGTACTGACGCCGGGAGTTTTCAATTCCGCCTATTTCGAGCATAGCTACCTGGCCCAGCAAATGGGTGCCGAACTGGTGGAAGGTGCCGACCTGACGGTGCTGGAAGACGATTGTGTTTACATGAAAACCATCTCCGGCCTGGAGCGTGTCGACGTGATTTACCGCCGCATCGACGACGACTTTATCGACCCCGAGGTATTCCGCGCGGATTCGACGCTGGGCGTACCCGGCCTGATGCGGGCCTGGAAAAAAGGCAATGTCGGCCTGGCCAACGCGCCGGGTTCGGGGGTGGCGGACGACAAGGTGGTGTATGCCTTCGTGCCCCAGATGATCAAATACTATCTGGGCGAGGAGGCTATCCTGCCCAACGTGCCGAGCTATCTGTGCATGTACGAAAAAGACCGCAAATACGTGCTGGCCAATCTGGACAAGCTGGTGGTCAAGCCCGCCAACGAATCTGGCGGCTACGGTATGCTCATCGGCCCGATGTCGAGCGCCGAGGAGCGGGAAAAATTCGCCGCGCTGATTCGCGACAACCCGCGCAACTACATGGCGCAGCCCACGCTGTCGCTTTCCACCGCGCCGACCCTGTGCGATGAAGGACTGGCGCCGCGCCACCTCGATCTGCGGCCCTTCGTGCTGCAATCGAACAAGCTCAACGTGACGGCGGGCGGTTTGACCAGGGTGGCGCTGCGCAAGGGCTCGCTGGTGGTGAATTCGTCGCAAGGCGGGGGCAGCAAGGACACCTGGATCGTGGAAGAGAGCCAATGATGCTATCGAGAGTGGCAGAAAACCTGTACTGGATGACCCGCTATATCGAGCGGGCCGAGGATACCGCACGGCTGATCAACGCCGTCACCCTGATGTCGCTGGACATGCCGAGCGAAGTGAAGCTCGGCTGGGACGCGCTGCTCAAGGTAGCTGGGGTGAACGAGCGCTTCTTCTTGCGCTACGACGAGGCCAACGAGGCCGATGTGATGCGCTTCCTGATCCAGGACGAGGACAACCCCAGTTCCATCATGATGTGCATTACCATGGCACGCGAAAATACCCGCACCTTCCGCGAGGTGCTGCCGTGGGAGCTGTGGGAATGGGTCAACGAGCTCTATCTGTTCGCCAAGCACGAGTTGCCCGAGCATCTTGAGCGCCGCCAACGCTACGAATTGTTGCAGGGCATCATCCGGCGGCGGCAAAGCATCGTCGGGCTGCTTGCCGGCACCATGTCGCGCGACGATGCCTTCCAGTTCCTGCGCATGGGACGTAACCTGGAGCGGGCCGACATGACCAGCCGCATCCTCGACGCCAGCCAGGCGGTGATCCTGCCCACCGATAGCCCGGCCGGGCCTCAACTCAACGACCTGTTATGGATGAACATCCTCAAGTCGCTATCCGCCTACCAGATGTACCGGCGCCATGTCAGCGTTCACGCCAGCAGTTCCCAGGTGATCGACTTCCTGCTCAAGAATCAGCAATTTCCCCGTTCGGTCAGCCATTGCCTGGGGGAAATCGTCGACGTGGTGCAGACCTTGCCCAGATCGGCAGCCGTGCTCAAGGTGGTGGGAAAAGTCCAGGATCGGCTGCGCCAAGCCGATGGCACGCAACTGGCCGGTCATGGCCTTCATGCCTTCATCGACGAGGTGCAACTGGGGCTGATCGCGATCAACCAGGCGGTGCGGGAAAATTATTTCCGTTTGCAAGATCTGGCTCAACGCCAGTCATCCACGGAAGCCGCCGAAGCCGAGGAGTGACGTAAGGATTTCAGAGCGCATCGCGAAGAATCTGCGTATTCCACCCCAAAACAGCCACCCATAACGATTGAAACCCTCCACCGATTCCACCGGCGTTTTGCTACTTACGAAAGTCAGCCTTGTGATTCTTAAGCTGCCCGCCAGAGATTTTGGCTGACTGACGCTTTCTCGGTCATTGCTGCCGGAAGGTCAGTGCCCGAGGAGCATCAGCATTAGAATGCGAGGCTGTCAGAACAAATCCACAGAATTCTGCACACGCTCAACCAACCGAGCCATCTTCGGGTCATAGACCGCTTCGGTAATCGACCCGTCCCGAATGCGCTGAACCGCTTCGTCAATCACTTGGAGCGGCACCAAGAACCATTCCCTCGGCTTCACCGGATGTCCGAAGCGGTCTTCGATGGTCAAGTCTAGCTGTGCTGCGCAGAATAAGCGGTGGAAGATATTTTCCAGCTTGGTGCGGTTCAGGTTGTGGAGCTTGTAGGTGGCGACCACCTCCACGTCGGCCAACAGATAGGTGGCATCCTTTTCTGCGCCTGCGATGCGGGTCTCCACCTTGCCGCCGGTCACGCCGATCTTGTGGATCAGCTCGCGGTGCTCGGCGACGAATGGATGGCTGGACAGGCTGCGCAGCACATAGATGGTTCCGGTTTCAATGTCGTCTGGCTCAGGCGTATCGCCAAACAGTGGCCCCATGTCCGGGTCGGTCAGGCGGCGGCCAGTGTCGTCCTTGTAGAGCGCCCGCTGTAGAGAGCGGCGCAGCAAGTTGCTTTCCGTGCCGTTGGCGTAGATGACGCGCAGACGAGCATCGCTTTCGCCATTCGGCGCCGTGATGGTTTCACCCACTTCGGCAACATACGCGAGCTGCCCGCCGACAATGAAGTAGTTCCCGCTGGCAATACTGGTATCGCGCCCGAAGCGCAGCGTTATGCGAACGCCCGCCTTCAACTCCCTCTCCACCTGCTCGAACAGCGGTTGGAACTTGTCAAAATCCGCACACGGTGTGCGGTCGGCGATTGCCTCCGCCGCACGCTTTTCAGCGCTAGAGCGAACATGGCGCAGCACGGTGATGTCATTCCGATCAGCGGGTTCAACGTCGATGCCTAGCTCAGCCAGTAAGGCATCTTCGTCCAGATCATCCACATCGGTCGGGGTGGCTACCGCACCAGACAGCAGGCCGGGGGCATCCATCAAGGCCAGCAGAGTTTGCGCTTCCGGCAACTTGCGTAGCTGGTCCAGGCGCACGGCATACAGGCGCTCGAAGATATCACGACCCTCGCCATGCAGCGGGGCGCGACCATGCGCTTGATGGAAGCGCAGTATGTCCTCAAAACCCGCAATGATGCGTTCCTCGCGCGGAGTTCGGCTGGCGATCTTGAGCGGGGTGACTTCAAGGCCGAGATCAGCGAGCAGTTCGTCTTCGTCAATGTCAGCCATTGTTCGTCTCGCTCTGTTTGGCCGCCAACTCCTGAGCCTTGTAGCGCATGAATGCGGCCATGCCTTCAGCCATGCGCTTTTCCCAGGCATCGGCAGAGTTGATGTCCGGCAAGCGGCCTCGCTCCTGCTTGAAAGTTCTGGCGCTGGCGGTAAGTTCAACTGCCTCATCACGAGGGATGCTCACCTTCTTGGCCGCAATGCTGGCCTGCACCTGGCGCAGCGATTTCTCATCCATTGCTTTTGCCAGCACCGCATAGGCGGCATCGAAGGGATTGATGCGATCGATCAGGTCAATGTCCAGGTCGCGCACATTGACGAACTTGCGCACCCCATCCAGCAAGGCCGTACTGCCTTGCGCCGTGCCGCCGCCTTCGGCATCGGCCTGGGCCAACGCCAATTTGGCTTGCTGGGTGATATTCATCGCTGCAATCGCGTGTTGGCGGATAGCTTCCTGATCGGTGTCGCTCAACTCCGGGTAACGCTCGCGTACAATCTTGCCCATGCGTAACTGCGTCAGCTCTTCGGGCAGCGTATTTTCCTTGTCGAACAGGCCACGTTCCAACACGGTTTTGTCCTGCAAGAAACTGGTGACAACTTCGTTCAAATCCTCCTTGCAGATGCGCGTGGCCTCCGGGCTTTGCGGCGTTGTCAGCCCGTTGATCTCCACATGAATCTCGCCGGTTTCGTTATTCACCCCGATGTTGTGGCCGCCCTCCTTGTAGCCATCCTCGCCGTATTTGAAGCCCGGCAGCGGCCCCTTATCCTTGGGGGTGAACTCCATAGCGCGGTGCCAGCACCTGCTCCATCAGCAGGCTGGCGGAAATAGCCTTGATCATGTCATTCACCGCTTCGGCCACGGCGGCTTGTTCGGCTGCGGGTTCGGCGATCAGGTTGGTGAAACGCGAGCGCTCCTTGCCCTCGGCATCGCGGGTGGCGCGGCCAATGATCTGCACGATTTCAGTGAGGCTGCTGCGATAGCCGATGGTCAGCGCGTGTTCGCACCAGATCCAGTCGAAGCCTTCCTTCGCCATGCCCAGCGCGATGATGACATCCACGTGGTCGCGGTTATCCTTCTGCGCCGGGTCTTTCAATGCGGTGAGCACGCGGGTACGTCGAGCCGGATCGCTGTCATCCACCAAGTCTGCCACTTTCAGGGTACGGCCATCATGAGCTTGTACCAGATGGAAACCGGTGGCCGGGTCAACACCTTTCCATTCGCCCAAGCCGTGCATGATTTCGTTTACCTCGCGCTCCTTGTCCTTGAGACTTTCGCGAGCATTCACATTGGGAATATGGACGATGGTTTTCAATACCGGGTTCAACACCTTGGTAACGGCATCTACATAAGGGCCGGTGTAGAAGAAGTAGCCGATGTCCAGCGATTTGAGCCATTGGTAGCCGTTGAGCTGCTCGTAGTAGGTATAGGTGATCGTCTCGAATTTGGCTTCATGCCGGAGCCAGCACTGCCACGCTGTCGCCCCGGAAATAAGAGCCGGTCATGGCGACCAGATGCACTTTGTCGCGGGCGATAAATGCGCCCAACTGGCTGCCCAGCTTGCTGTCCGGGTCGCTGGAGACATGGTGAAACTCGTCGATGGCGATCAGGCGATTGTCGAAAGCCTGAACACCAAGCTCGTCCACCGCAAAGCGGAAAGTGGCATGTGTGCAGACCAGCCTCTTGTCGGTGCTACCCAAAAACTTGCGCACCGCGTCCACCTTTGACTTGGCCACGCGAGGCCCGTCCACGCCG
>CALMWM010000261.1 GCA_937873435.1 uncultured Gallionellaceae bacterium | reverse complement strand
CGCCACTACGCGGCGCAACAGTGCTTCGAGGCGCGGAAATTTACGTATCAGTACCAGCAGCCGCTGCTTAACCGCCGGATTGCCCAGGATCAAATGCAAGGTACCGGAAAAAAGAGACTTAAGCGACAAACGCAACCACTGCCTGATCTTACTCATCATTACTGCCGGCCTCCGCGCAAGCGGCGTAGCGCTTCCGTAAAATCGCGCAAGGGCTGGGTGAGCCGCCATGAACGGCTGGCATACAGCGCGTGCAGTTCCAGTTCGGCTTGGGCAGCGCGCGCTTCTGCTTGGGCAAGGCGGGCTTCTATCTGCGCAATCTGTCTATCGTATTGCGCGGCCAAGGTTTCCATCGTCAGCCCTTTATCCGCCGCAAAGGGCTGGCCGGTCAGCGCCATCTGTTCTGCGCTGCAAGACTTTTGCGCAACCACCGCATAATCGGGGCTGACGCCTCCGAGCACGTCCAGCAGGGTGACGGCGGGCTTCGCGGCGAGCTCAGGCGCTTCGTGCAGCCTGAGCACCTTGACCCGGGCAAAGCCGTAGTATTCGGCTAAAAACGCCAACAGGTGCAACGGGATGGGACGTTGATGGGTCGGGTCGAGGTAGAACCCCGAGGTGCTGACCAGGATGTTTTCCGGGTTGGGCGTTTCCAGGATCATCAACCCGCCCGGCTTGAGCACCCGCAGCGTCTCGCGCACCAACGTCTGCAGCGCCTCGAAAGGAATATGCTCGACGAGGTGAAACGCCGACACCAGCGCCTGGCTGTCATCCGCCAGCGGCGCGAATGCGCCGACTGCATCCTGTTTTTCCACCGAGAAGCCGCGCTCGCGGCAGCCGGCCAGCATCCCTTCATCCAGATCGACACCATGTGCGGCAAAACCGTGCGCTTCAAGCGATTCCAGCCATTCGCCGCGCCCACAACCGAGATCCAGCGCCGGGCAATCCTCATACAGCAGTTTGAGCGGCTCGATGAACGCCAGATAGCTCGATTCCAGCCGTGCCTTGACCATCTCGCGGGAGCCGCGGTGGCGGTCGGTAAAAGTCGCGTAGAAGTCATCGTCAGACACGAGAGTACTCCAGTTGGGGCGGCAGCCAGGCCGTGCCGACGAAGGCGGGGCAATCGGCATTGACGACATCGAAAACGACGGACAAATCCCGCCATTCGTAGTTTGCGATTACGTGGGAGTTCGAGGCGTGCAGCGCACAACTGATCGAATACGATTCCGGGCCGAGGTTGGCGAGGAACTTGAAGGAATAGGTGACTCGCTCCCCGCGCCGCAATTCGGTCAGGCAGGCGTCGAGGTAGAAGGTATTGGTACCGTAGACGACATGCCCCAGGCGATCCCGAATCTGGTAGCCGAAGACCAGCTCCGGCACGTCAACGTTGATCGCCACGTCAACCCTGAGCTCGACCTGCTCGCCCACCCGTACCGATTTGACACGCTCGCCAGCCGCGTTATACAGCCCGATCTCGTCGATCTGCGCCTCGGCGGTTCCCGAGATCGTTTGCATCCTGCCGTCTTCCAGTTCGCTCTGCCTAACCATTTGATTCTGGCGGGCGGCCAGCAAGGCATTGTAGTAATCGAGGACGGGCTCGGGTTCGCCTTCTTTCAGCACGCAGCCGCCGTCCAGCAAGATTACCCGGCTGCAAAGACTCTGAATGGCTTGGCGGTCGTGGGAGACGATCAGCAGTGTGGTACCCGCATTGCGGAACTCACGGATGCGGCCGAAGCTTTTGTGCTGAAAGTAAGCGTCGCCTACCGAAAGCGCCTCATCGACGATCAGGATATCCGGCCGCCGCGCAGTTGCCAGGCTGAAAGCCAGGCGCACCTGCATACCGCTGGAATACACCCGCAAGGGTTGGTCGATGTAGTCGCCGATTTCGGCAAAGGCCTCGATCTGGGGCAGCAGCCCGGTGATTTCCTCGGCACTCAAGCCCAGCAACTGACCGGTCATGTAAACATTTTGGCGCCCGGTGAAATCCGCATGAAATCCCATACCCAGTTCGAGCAATGCGGCAACGCTACCGCTAACGCCCACCTGGCCGGTGGTAGGCTGGGAGGTGCCGGTGATCAGTTTGAGCAAGGTGCTCTTGCCCGCGCCGTTGACGCCGACGATGCCCACGGCCTCGCCGGGCTGAATGACGAAATTGATGTCGCGCAGTATCCAGTGGGATTCATGGTGCGCGCCGGAGAAGGGCAGCAGCCACTCCGCCAGACGCGACCAGCGCGTGAAATATTGCTTATAAGCCTTGCCGAGATGGCTGACGTGAATAGAGCCCATCAGAGTTCATCCACCATTTCGCCGGAACGCTTGCGGAACAGGCGAATCGCCAATACGCAGAGCAGGAGGCTAAGCACTGCTGCGGGAAGGAGGGATTGCCAGTCGGGCCAGCGGCCATTGACCAGAATGCTCTGGTAGGAAGCGATCACCGGCGCCATCGGGTTGAATATCAACAAATCGCGGAAACGTGCGGGGATGATGGTGACGGGGTAGACAATCGGGGTAAACCAGAACCAGAACTGAAGCAGAATGGCGAAGAATTGCCCGACATCCCGAAAAAAAACATTGAGCACCCCCAGGGTGGTTCCCAGGCCGATGGCAAAGGTAACCTGCAGCATCAGCACGGGAATCAACCCGAGCAAGGGCAAGCCGGGGAGACGCCCCAGCAGCAGCAAGAACACCAGAAACACGCCGAAAATAATGCCGAAATTAAGCAGGGCATTGAACACCACGATGATCGGCAGGCACAGACGCGGAAAGCTGAGCTTTTTGAGCAAATTGGCATTTTCCAGGAAAACGGTTTGCCCGCGTCCGGTGATTTCCGCGAACAGCCCCCAGGTAAGGATGCCGGAGCAGAGATAGATGCTGTAGGCGAAAGTATCGTCTACCCCCGGCAGCTTGGCGCGCATGACGTTCGAGAAGATGACGGTATAGACGGTGATCATGGCCAGCGGATTCAGCACCGTCCAGGCCGCGCCCAAAATGGAGTTTCGGTATTTCGACTGGAACTCGCGCCCGACACTGCCCAAAACAAAGCCCCGATAGGCCCATAGAGCGGAGATCATTTTTTTCATATATCAAAATTTTATCATGAAGCCTGATTGCAAAACACTGCTTCTGTAATCTAAAAAAGTCAGGTTATCCTCGCTTTTCTGTCCGGTCCAGGCGGTCAGCCAATGGATTCCTCGACCGACTTCGACGGCCAGTTCCAAACGACCCAGCCACAATCTCTGGTTGCGGTAGGTATTCAGCAGGGGGGGGAAATAGGGTTCCATGTTGCGGATCTGCTGCACCAGCCCCGAGCCGGACAACTGGATTCCCGGCGCCAGCCGCCTGCTCCCCATCACCTCGGCGCCAATGCCGTAGCGATCTCCGCCCGGACGTGTGCCGTCAGCCAAGTCGGCGGTGGCGACCATGTTGGCGCGCCAGGAATAAGCCGGGGCGATCTTCACCAAGCCGGGGCGCAAATTCCATACATAAGAATCGAAGGCCGGCGCGGCCGGAAAAAGGTTGCGTGCGAGCGCCACGTCGGCGGCGGGATGAACCCCGTACAATGCGCCCCGCCCAACCACTCCGGTCGATGCCGTCACCGCGTTGAGGAAAGACGAACCGCCGAGCCAGGCGCTGGCCCACTGCAAGCGCAACGCTCCCTCGGCCTGGCTGCCGGCCCATGCTTGCTCGCCCGTCAGAGACAAGGCCTGCGCATCGTAGCTGGTGATTTTTTCGTAGTGGCGCGAAAGCACGGAAAAACGCAGGCTGCGCGACTCCTTGCGCCAATAGGCTTCCGCCCAGCCTTCGCTGAAACTGTCATGCTTGGGAAGCACATCGTCCGCCAATTGAGCCACCACCGGGCCGGCTCCCGACTCCAGAACCACCCGGTTGCTGCTGGCGCCCCGATTGACATTGGTATCGTATCCGACCTGAAAGCCCATGGACCAGAGCGGCCCCGTAGACGCGGCCTTGCAAGGCCGCCCCCGTTGCAGTTTGATCAGATCGCGGATCACCGGAGACGGATCGAATTCGGCCTCGATACGGTCAAGCATTTCCCGTGATTTTGCCGTGTCGCCGAGGTCGCAGTACAGTAGCGCCAAGTCCAGCCACGCCCCGGCATGTTGGGGTTGGCGGCGCACCAGCGTTTCCAGCATCGCCTGCGCCCTTTCGCGCTCGCCGGTCGCCACCGCGGCCAGTGCCTCCTGGTAGAGGAGTTCGTCGATATCGGCGGCATGGAGCGGCACCATTGCCGCCAGCAACCCCAAGCCGATAAACCAGCGCCTTATCGAGCCCAGCTTGCCACTCCCGTTACCTGGGCGCGTGCGTCCAGGGGTTGCTGGAACAGGTAAGCCGCCTGCTTTGCCTCCGACGCAATCGTCCCCCTGACCGTCCCGTTCGAACCCGCCAGCCACTGCGAATCAAAAGTACCGTCCGGGTTGATCGGGCCCGCTGCACGCAACTCGGCCGTGTAACCGCCGCCCTGGGTCGCCAGGGTGGTATGGAAGCGCGCCTGACCGAAATCCAGGGTCAGTTGCCCGCCAGTCGCCTGCGCCGCCGCCAGCACCCCGCCTTGCGGATTGACGATCAGCGCGTGCGCTTCGGACAACGACAGCGACACCACACCGTCATGCGGCAAGGTGGGCAGTTCCCGCGAGCGCGTAACAGCGAACCACGGATTCATCGCTACCGTTTCCCGCCGCCCCTGGTCGGTCAGCGCGGAGAAAGCCTCCACATCCGACGCCGCGACGCCCGCCCAGCGCCCCCAGAACACCGTCGGCGCCGGTGGCACCGGCGGTGTCGGCGGCGCTGCCGACTGAGCCTCGGAAGCATTAAAAGCACGGGTGATACTGTTTTCCACCCGCGTCTCCGCCAGCTTGGCCGGCGCAGAGGAACCGTTGCCGGAGCGACTGCGCTCCAGTTGCCGGTTTTCGTCGCCGGCGGGTGGCGCGGCGCCGTCCGGCCCCACCCCTGCCGCCGGGGTAAGGCGGATAGCCTGCGCGGTACCGCGCCGCACCTCGATGAGCTGCCCACGGTCATAGGCGTAAAGTTCGGCCGC
>CALMWM010000260.1 GCA_937873435.1 uncultured Gallionellaceae bacterium | reverse complement strand
AGGCGGACTTGCAACGCGCCGAAGCCAATCTGGCGCAAAGCCGCTTGCAGGAAAGCACGCTGGCAGCGGACCTGGCCGCCGCCGACAGCAGCCTGAAGGCCGAGCAGGAGCGTACCCGGCGTGTCCTGGCGCTCTACAAGATTCAGGGCGTTTCGCTGGAACAGGTGCAATCCGCCGATGCCGCGCTGGCCGCGGTCACAGCGCGCCATGCGGCGGCGGCGGCAGGAATGCAGAATTACCAGGCGTTGTTGAAAGCGAATAGCGCGGCCCAGGCCGCCGCACGGGAAAACCTGCGCTACGCTGTGATGGCAGCCCCCTTCGACGGCGTGGTCAGCCAACGCCTGGCGCAGCCGGGCGATCTGGTGACGCCGGGCAAACCGCTGCTCAAGATCATCGACAGCAGCGCGGGCAACCGTTTGCTGGTGAATGTGCCGGAACATTTGCAGGCGGTTGCGCTACGTATCGGCGAGCAGACTTTGCCGCTGCATCCGTGGCCGGAAGCAGGCGCGCAAGGCTTGCGCCGCTACGAGGCGCGCACTGCCGCCGGCGGTTTCCTGCCGGGCGCGCGGATTGAGGCGCAGGTGGTGGTGTTCCGTTCCGAGCACGCGCAGTTCCTGCCGCGCCAGTGCTTGTTCAACGATGACGGCCATAGCGCCAGTGTACTGGTCCTGAAAGACGGCAAGGTCGCGGCGCAGCGTGTCGCCCTAGCTGCAACTGGGGAGGAGGGTGCAGCTACGCTGGCCGCCGACTTGGCGCAGCAGCGCATCGCCTGTGCCAGCCCGGATATCCTGGCGCGTCTGGCGGCGGGTGCGCCGTTCAAACTGGCGGACGCGGCAAGGTAAACGCTACATGTTATTCAAATTTTTCCACAGCCGGCCCTTGCTGCTGGCGATGATCCTGGTGATTACCTCGCTGCTCGGGGTGATCGGCTACCTCAAGATGCCGCGCAACATGTTTCCCGACGTGGAGCGCCCGCAAGTCACCGTGATTACCCAGCTGCCCGGCGCCTCGGCGCTGTCGGTGGCGCAGAAGTTGTCGCGCCCGCTGGAGCAGGAATTGTATGCGCTGAGCCTGGTGCGCGATGTGCAAAGCACCAACAAGAACGAAGTTTCCATCGTGCGCGCCGAGTTCGAATACGACAAGGGGCTGGATGCCGCCTTGCTCGACGTCAACAACGCGCTGTCGCGGGTGCGCGCCAAGCTGCCGGCGGATGCACCGCCGTCCAGCGTTTACGCGGCGGGCGGGTTCACCCAGCCGGTGCTGGTGCTGGCGGTGTCGCCCAAGCCCGGAGCGGCGCTCGATCTGGCGCAAGTGCGCCTGCTGGCGGAAAACGACCTGCGCAGCGCGCTGGTGACCCAGCCGCATATTGCCAATGTCGAGGTGTTCGGCGGTTTCGAGCCGGCGGTGCGGATCGATTTCGACCCGCTCAAACTGGCGCAATACCGCATCAGCCAGGCGCAGTTGCAGGAGCTGATCGGCAAGCTGAACCGCGACTGGCCGCTGGGTACCACCCAGGGCAACGGCAGCAGCATGACGGTGACGGTCTACGGCGAGCGTGCCGATGTCGCCAAGCTGCGCCTGCTGCCCTTGCTCAAGGGGCTGACTTTGGGCGACGTGGCCGAACTCAGCCTGTCTCATGCCGAGCGCTATTCCGCGTATCACGGCAACGGCAAGGCGGCAATCGCCTTATCCATTCTGCGCCCGCCGGGCGGGGCGGTCCAGGCAGCCATCGACGACGCCGAAGCACAATTGCCGCTGCTGCGGGCGCGCTATCCCAACCTGGAAATCGCCGTCGCCGACACCCAGGGCGAATTGATCCACGACTCCACCAGCAACATGATGCACGCGTTGCAGGAAGCCATCCTGTTCACCAGCCTGATCATCCTGTTTTTCCTCGGCAACTGGCGCGCGGTGGCGACCGCTTTGATCTCGATCCCGCTGGTATTCCTGTCCACGGTGGCGATCCTGTGGCTGCTCGGCAAGGAAATGAACATCCTGGTAATGACCGGCATCATCCTCGCGCTCGGCATGTTGGTGGACGACGCGGTGGTGGTGCTGGAGAACATCGAACGCCATCTCGGCGAACTCCACGAAGACGTGCAGACGGCGGTGCGGCGCGGCACCGAGGAGGTGCTGTTCCCGGTCTTCGTCGGCACGCTGGCGACAGCAGTGGTGATCGCGCCGCTGATGTTCGTCGGCGACTTTTCCCAGCAGATTTTCAAGCATCTGATCCTTGCGGTGGTGGTGGCGGTATTCACCTCGTATTTCATCGCGGTGACTTTCATCCCGCGCCTGTCGGCGTTCTGGTACCGCAACGGCTTGCCGCCCAAGAACCGCCTCGAACGCTGGATGGAAAACGGCTACCAGCGCTGGGTGCACCCAGGCGCCGGGCTGTATGTCGGCGCGCTGCGCTTCGCCTTTCGCGGCGGTTTCCGGCGCCGCTTGATCCTGGTACTGCCGGCGTTCGCGCTGCTGGTGTTCAGCTTCAAGACCATCGTGCCGATGATCGGGCGCGACGCCTTGCCGCCGATGGATACCGGCATCGTGCGGGTGCATGTCAAGTTCAGCGCCAACCAGACGGTTGCTGCGGCCGAAGAGAACCTCAAGGAATTCGAGGCGCGCCTGATGCAGGACAAGCGCGTGAAGCGGGTCAGCACCACCTTCGGTTCCGAGGCCGGGGTGATTTCGCTGGGTTCCGGCCAGTTGCCGGCAGAAGCGACCTTCAACATCCATTACATCAGCCGCCTGGAACGCCAGGACAGCAGTTGGAAGATCGAGGCCGACCTGCGCCGCCAGTTGGCGGCCTTGCCCGGCGTGACCATCGCCGACGCCTTCGATTCCGGGGCCACCGCGCTGTCCACCATCAAGGCACCGGTCGACATCCGCCTGTATGCCGAAGACTGGCGTCTGCTGCCGGAAGCCGCTGAACGGGCCAAAGCCGCGATGTTGCAGGTGCCGGGGCTGTCTTCGGTGTCGGTGAGTTGGGACGCCAACACCCAGGAAGCCAACCTGGTGCTCAACGAGGACAAGCTGCGCGCGCTCGGGCTGGCACCCGATGCGGTGCTCGCCCAATTGCCGCTGAAAGGCGCGCCGGTGGCCTCGATGAGCAAGCTGCCGACGGTCGGCGCGGTGCCGGTACGCAGCTATTTCGCCGAACCCTACCGTTCCAACCCGAGCAGCCTGAGTCTGCTGCCGATCCAGTTGCCGGACGGCAGCAGCGTGAGCCTCGGGGAAATCAGCCAGGTGGTCTATCAGCCCGGCGTTTCGTTGCTGACCGCCAACGGACTGCGTTATAGCCTGGATGTGCTGGGCTATCGCAACACCGCGCCGATCAGCCGGATCAGCGAGGGCGCGCAGGCGGCTGTGCAAAAAGTGCTGCCCCCCGGCGTGACGTTTACCGACCAGGGCGACGGCGCGGCGGGCGCCGATTCCAGCAAGCGCATGTTGACCGGCTTGGGCATGGGCGTGTTATTGCTGTTCGGAGTGCTCGTGCCATCCTACGGCAGCGTTTTGCTGGCATTTTTGTCCATCGTCATCCTGCCGCTTTCCGCGATCGGGGCGGTGTGGGGGTTGCTGGCCTTCGACAAGGCGCTGGCGCTGCCGGCGATCCTCGGCATCATCCTGCTGTTTTCCATCATCATCAAGAATTCCATCCTGATGGTGGATTTCATCCAGGAACGCCGCCGCGAAGGACAAGATGCCTTCGACGCGGCGGAAGGTTCGGTCAAGCTGCGCTTCCGCCCGATCCTGATGACCGCTTTCGGCACCATCGCCGGCATGATCCCCATCGCCATGCAGCGCGCGGTCGGCCTGGAACGCCTGTCGCCGCTGGCCGACGCGGCTATCGGCGGGCTGCTGGTTGGCACCGTGCTCAGCCTGTTTTACTTGCCGATGTTCTATGTGTGGGTGATGGGAAGAAAACGCTGATTTGCGGATTTGCCCAGAATTATGCTTTTAGATTGAATCTTGGGGTAAGTCTGTCCTGCCCGAACGCAATAGGCGAAGCTATGAATCGGAACACGCGATGCTTAACCAGCCCAATGAACGAATAGATGAACGGTAAGGGCTACGCCCAGAGCGGCAACGGCCAAGTTCGTGAGCATGACCAAGTCAACGCGATAGCCCTCCGGGATCTCAATGGGTTTCAGGGTGCGGAGGACGTTGCGGTACTGGGCGACTGCGGCGGCGGAGACGATTGCCCCCAACGCGATAAACGCGAGGCCAATCCAGAAAGAGAAGTTCCTTTGAAGCGTAGCGCTTTGCTGGGGCGATAGCATATGCACAAAAAGGCCAAAGCGTTCGATCACGAAGCCAAATGCCATCAGTGTAAGGCTGGTGCGATTCCAGGCAAGGAGCGTGCGTTCAGCAGCGAAGAAAACACGGGGATCGTTCAAGTCAGACATATGCAGGCACCATAACGCCAAATAGTTAACCGCCGGACGCAAGTGCCCGGACATGTGTTAAATATCCTGACAGTAATAATGCCATCACAGTTCATTGTTGAGTAGTAAATTTTATTACCGCCTTGCCGCATATTTACGGCAAGAATGATGAGCATTTGACCGGGGTGCCAGGGTCGGGGATACTTCGGTTCGTGAACTTGAGCTACCTGTCTTTATCTGTTCAAAAGTGGAAAGCCTAATCGAAAATATCCAGATCTATGCGGCCAATCCCTTAGTGTTGCTTGCCGCGTTCGTGGCGGCCTCCTTTGTAATGATTTGGCGTCTTCAAGCAATGGAGAGCAAAGGCTTTGAAGGTACGGTTCTCGGCACGCTGATCATGCCGTATTGCTCGGGATTCGCCAATCTGGTTTTCGCCTATGTGATGAGCAGTTCGGCAAGCAACGGCGGCTTGGTCGTCGAGAACTGCATCGTCAATAATGCCACCAACCTGACCTTGATCCTCGGACTTTCTGCGATATTTTGCGCGCCGACGGTGGTGCAAAATGTTAAAGCCAGGCAGAAAGTAAAAAAGTCCGCGGATTTCCACCGGATCAACCGCCTGAATTTGCTGTTTACCCTGATCGCCTTGTTCCTGTTCAGCGGCACGCTTTGGGCGTTGGCGAAGGATGGCGTGCTCGATTTTTACGATGGCCTGGTTTTGGTCGGCCTGTTCGTTTTTTGGCAGATATTGCACGTCTTCGAAATCCTGAAAGACAACATCCGCAAAAATAAAACTTTCCATTGGTCGATAGTGCTCGACCTGTTGCTTATCGCCGCAAGCGCTTACGGTATTTATTTTGCCGTCGATCACCTGGTCGGATGGGTGTCCAAAGCGGAAGGCCAATTTCTGAATTTTGCCAATTTAGGCTGGTTGAGCGGCGTGCTGATGGTTTTGCCCAATGCCTTCCTCGCCGTGTATTACGCCCGCATCGGCAGGCAGGACATCGTTCTGAGTTCGCAAATCGGCGATGGCCATATTTGCATTCCGATGTGTATCGGCTTGTTTTCGGTATTCAACCCGATACAGGTTCCAGGTTTCTTTCAGACCGGCATCTTTGTCATCCTGGGCGCGGGCGTCGTACATTTCCTTTCGGTGGCCTTTGCCGGACGGGTTCCGCGTTTCATGGGCGTTGGCCTGGTCGGCGCTTATGGATTGTTCCTGTACCAGGGAATCATTCAGTAGGCGGCAATTACTCGCGCTTGCCGAGCGTCACCCGGTTCCGGCCGCCGGTCTTCGACAGATATAAAGCCGAGTCGGCCAGCGCCAGGATTTCCTTGCTGTTTTCGATGGACGGGTCGTTGAGCAGCGCAACCCCGAACGACATGGTCACCTTCAAATACTCGCCGTCCAGCGGATTACCGTTCGGCCCAATTTTCTTGAATGGGTGATCTTCAATGGTTTGCCGCAGGCGTCCGACGATATTCAAGACTTGATCCGCTTCGGAATCCTCGTAAATCAGCAAAAATTCCTCGCCGCCGTAGCGGCCGGCAACATCGAGATGCTTGCGGATCGAGGCATCGAAGAGGCGCCCGACTTCCTGCAATACCGAGTCGCCTTGGATATGTCCGTATGTGTCGTTGATTTTCTTGAAATAATCGATGTCGGCCAGGACGACGGCCCCTGACCAGGTATTTTTCCGTTTTTGGCGCTGAAAGGCTTTTTCCAGTTCTTCCCGAATGGCGCGGCTATTCAATAGGCCGGTTAACCCGTCGTAGCTCGCCAGTTTTTCGAATTGCGTTTTCATTAAAACGGAACTCAGCATGTTGCACATGATTTCGCAAGCGCGTACTTCATGCTCCTGGGTGTCCGATTCATCGCCGAAAAAGTCGCCGGCCAGCAGGTAGCCGTGGCCCAGGTTCTCGGGCAGATAGATCGAGCCGACAATATCGCAGCCCCATCCCGGGACGTTAATCGCCGAAACATTGCGGTTCTTGAAGGCCATGACTTCGTTGGTGAATTCCACGCGCGGATGGGCGGTATCCAGGCATATTTTCGCGCCCTCCACCAAATCCGGCCTGATATGATCGGGATTGCAAACGGTCATGACTTCCAGAATCACATCGTTTTCGATGACGTTGGCGATCTTGTATAAAACACTGATGTGAAATCCCAAGGCCTGGTTGATGATTTGCAGCGGCTTCTCGAAATAGCTTTGATCCTGATGCGGGACATTGGTCAGGTGGTAACTCAATTCACCCAATTGATTTAAAAGATACTCTGCGGAGTTAATGACTTTTCCCATTGATTGCGCCTGTCGGTTTTTTTGGAGGGGATGAAATTCGTTAGATGATACCGAAAGGGAAACCTCGTGACACAACCTGCGGCAGTATTTATCGCCCATTTGCAGAATTCACCCATGCTACTCCAGCCGCCGATTTCACTCCCCTCTCCCACGCATGGGAGAGGGGCCGGGGGAGAGGGAAAAGCAAAATCGGTCACCCGGCAGGGGCGGCTGCTCTCGTATGCCGCCTCTTGTATACTTCCCCCTCATTAACACTCACCGTACCCGCCATGTCCGCGACCACCCAAGCCCGAACCGCCGCCCATCAACTAATCGACTTCATCGACGCCAGCCCCAGCCCCTGGCACGCCGTGGCGAGTGCCGAGGCGCGCTTGCTGGCGCAGGGCTTTACCCGGCTTGAGGAGGGCGGGCGCTGGCAACTTGATGGGGGAGGGCGCTATTACGCAGTGCGCGGCGGCGCGTCGCTGATCGCGTTCGCGCTGGGTAGCCGGCCAGTGGCGGAAGCCGGCTTTCGCATCGTCGGTGCCCATACCGATTCTCCTGGGCTGAGGCTCAAGCCGAAAGCGGCCCTGGCCGGCGATGGCTTGATGCGCCTAGGGGTTGAAGTTTACGGCGGGCCGATCCTGGCGACATTCACCGACCGGGACTTGAGTTTGGCCGGGCGCGTCGTATTGCACACGGCGTCGGGTCAGGAAACCCGCCTGCTGCGCTTCGAGCAGCCGCTGGCGCGGCTGCCCAACCTGGCGATCCACATGAACCGGGAAGTGAATGAACAGGGCCTGAAGCTCAACAAGCAGACGGAACTGCCGCTGATCCTCGGCCTGCTGGGCGAAGGCGAGGACGCGGAAGCAAGCTTGCGCAAGCTGCTGGCCGATGCCGTGCAGCGGGAGGCGGCAGACCTGCTGAGCTGGGAACTGGCTGTCCATGATGTGCAGAAGGGTTGCCTGTGGGGCGCGAACCAGGAGTTCATCGCCAGCCGCCAGCTGGATAACCTGGCATCCTCCCATGCCGCCCTCAACGCGCTGATCGCGACGCAGCAGCCGGAGGCCACCAGCGTGGCGGCCTTCTTCGACCACGAAGAGGTTGGCAGCGAAAGCGCCACCGGCGCCGGCGGCAGTTTCGTCAGCGACGTGCTGGCCCGCATCGCTTTCCAGGCGGGACTGGACGAAGAGGACAAGCGCCGTGCCATGGCGAACAGTTTCTTCATCAGCGCCGACATGGCCCATGCCTACCATCCGAATTTCCCGGCTGCCTATGAGCCTGGCCACAAAGTGACGGTGAATGGCGGGCCGGTCATCAAGACCAACGTGAACCAGCGCTATACCACCAACGCGGAGACGGCGGCCCGCTTCATGGGGTTTTGCGAGCAGGCCGGGGTGCCGTGCCAGCAATATGCGCATCGCAGCGACCTGGGCTGCGGCAGCACCATCGGCCCCATGGTGGCGGCCCAGCTGGGCGTCGCCAGCGTGGACGTCGGCTCGCCCATGTGGGCGATGCACAGCGCGCGCGAGAGCGCCGGGGTTGATGACCACGCCTACATGATTGCAGCCCTGACAGCGGCCTTCGGTAGTTGAATCCGCAGGCCGTGGCGGTCATTCGAAGGTATATACTGTTCCGCTACGTCCTTTCCAGAGAAGCCCTCCCCGAATGCGCAAAGAAGTCAAAGAGAAGCCCCAATACGCCGTCGTGGCGTCCGTGCAATTGCCGAACGTGAGCGACATCGAGTTCGACTCATCGCTGGCTGAGTTGCGCGACCTGGCAAAGACCCTGGGTTTCCAGATCGCCGCCACCTTTACGCAGAAACGCTCCAGCTTCGATACGACAGCCTACCTGGGCGCCGGCAAGCGCCAGGAAGTACGCGAATTCGTGGACAACTCCCCCTTGCCCGTCACCTTCGAGCATACGCCGCAGGCCGCCGCCGACCCCAACGCCGGCAGGATAGCCGTCGTCTTCGTCGATCACGAAATCTCGCCGTCGCAGGCGCGCAACCTCGAAATCGAGGTCGGCTGCGAGGTGATGGACCGTACCTTGGTCATCCTCGAAATTTTTCATCGTCACGCCAGCTCCCGCGCCGCGCGCGCGCAGGTGGAGATCGCCCGTCTCGGCTACATGGCGCCGCGCCTGCGCGAGGCGGCCAAGCTCGCGGGGCCGCAGGGACGCCAGCGCAGCGGCGTCGGCGGGCGCGGCGCCGGCGAATCGCACACCGAGCTGGACAAACGCAAGATTCGCGACCGCATCGCCGAACTGCAACTGGAAATC
>CALMWM010000259.1 GCA_937873435.1 uncultured Gallionellaceae bacterium | reverse complement strand
GTACTTCCGGGTTGCCGAGCAATTGCATCACGTTGGCACGGCCAGCCGTTCCCGGAAATACCGTTGCGACGATGCTGGCATCCTCGTCGGTTCGGGAAGGCACGTGCACCGCGCGGGATACCGCCGCCCAGGCGGTGTGCCGCTCATCGATTTTCCAGCGCAGGCGCAGGTTGGGCTGAGATTCGAAACCGGAATAATTGTTATGCTCGAACTTCGAACCCAGCGTCAGGTACCACTTGTCCCGCTCCAGCGCGATCTCGTCCTGGAAGAAGGCGCTGAGAGTGCTATCGGTGCGGCTCGACGGCAGGTAGGAGACAACGAAGGTGTTGTCCATCCGGTCGCTGGTCTGGCGATAGCCGAGTCCCCATACGACGTCATGATCGTTTTCCCACAGGAAACGATACTGGAAATCCAGATCGTAAGTACTGCGTCGTTCGCCCAGATTGGTGTAGCGCCGCTCGTAAGTGTCGCGGTAGAACTGCAGCGCCCATTCCGAGGTGGCAGAAAGCGCGCGTTTCCAGCGCAGCAGCAGGTTGGCACCCTCGATGTCGGTGGTGTAGCCGATGGGAATATTGGCGGGAGGCGCAAACGAGATCGCCGAGCCGCGGCGGTCGGAACTGCCGTTGTAGGCGTCGCCCTGCACGGTCAGCGAGTTTCCGCCGGCCAGCGCCCAATCGGCGCGGAACCCGGCGGTACCCAGATCCTGCCGGTCATGCGCCTGCGCTCCCGAGGCCAACTGGAAATCGTCCTGAAGCATACGTTTGGCGTATACCCGGAAATGCCCGGTTTCTCCGAGTTTTCCGCCGTAGCGCACGGTTCCCTGGCGGTCGATGGTGCCGCCGCCCAGACTCGCCAAGCCGCCCTGAGTCGCCGCGGCAGGCTTGGAGATGATATTGATCACCCCGTTGACCGCGTTCGCCCCCCACAACGTACCGCCGGGGCCGCGAACCACCTCGATGCGCTCCACGTCCTCCAGCACCACGTCGTGGGAATCCCAGTAAACGCCGGAGAAGGTCGGCGAATACAGGATACGCCCGTCCAGCAGCACCAGCAGGTTGTCGCTATTCTTGCCGTTGAAGCCACGGCTGCTGATCGCCCAGGTGGAGCCGTCGATCTGCGCCACCTGTATGCCTGGCGCCATGCGCAGCAACTCCGGGATGCTGGTCATGCCGGAACGGCGGATGTCTTCCGCGCTGATCACATAGATGGCTGCGGCGGTATCCTCCAGCTTCTGCGGCTTGCGCGCCGCCGAGGTGACCTCCACGCTGACATCCATCAACTGTTCCAGTGAATAATCGGCAAGCGACGTACCGTTAGCGGCCTGCGCATCGGGGAAAGCGGCGGAACAACCTGCTGCCAGCAACAGCAGGCAAGAAAAAAAGCGCAAGCGTGACATTCGGGGATTTGGGGTAACCGGGTTCATGACGATTCGGCGGCAAGTATGCCATCAAAAGCACCATACCGTAAGCAGCTTGCTTGATGCAGATCAACAAAAATCCAGCTAAACACATGCTTGCTCAAAACCGCCACGTTGCGCCACCATAAATGCTACGCGGTGCCTCGCTGTTCCTCGGCCCTTCGAACGTGACGAATTCAGGATGCTGGCCATCCAGCAGGTTGCGCGCCGCCAGACTGAATTCCAGATCGCGCCGCGGTCGCCAGCCCCAGCGGATATCCAGGCGGGTATAGGCGGCGACATTCTGGCTCGGCAACTTGTCCACATAATACAGCGAAGCGCTCAGATCGGTTTTGCTGTCGAGCGCGTGACGGGCGAAGAACTGCAACTGCTGGCGCGGCACCCAGCCGTTCCTGGACTCGGTCAAGGTATCGCCGCTGCCCGGATCGAGCCGGATATGCGATGTCATCCAGGAATAGCCGGCCTTGAAAGTCCATTTTTTCGACGGTTGCCAACTGCCCGACAATTCCAGGCCTTGGCTGGTGCCGCTCGCCTTGTTCTGGAATTGCAGCGGCACGACCACCCGCGCCGGCGGCCCTGCCTCGAAAAATGGCGCGGCGGGGTCGAAGGTCATGAGGCGGTCGTATTCGTTGTAAAAAACGGTCGCATCCACGGAAATCAGCTCGGAAGGCCGCGCGCGGTAACCCGCCTCATAGGCCAGCAGCGTCTCGGCTTGCATCTCCGGGTTGCCCACGATCCGTACCAGATAGGGCAAACCGCCGCTGCGCCGGTCTCCGGGAAACGCGTCGTAATTGATCGCAACGTCCAAATCGGAGCGCGCCGGGGTACGTACCGCGCGCGACACCGCCGCCCAGCCAGTCTGCCGTTCGTCGATTTTCCAGCGCAGGCGCAAATTGGGCTGGTGTTCGAGCCCGGTGTGTCCGTTGTGCTCGAATTTGGTGCCCACGACCAGATAGACGCTATCCTTGGCGAGCGCGATTTCATCCTGAACGAAAGCGCTGGCAATGTCGTCGCGCTGCGCCAGGGGGGAAAACGAGTAATGGAATTTGTCTTCCATGTCGTCGCTCGTCCGGCGCCAGCCCAGCCCCCACACGATGTCGTGCTTTTCCGCCCACACCTGGCGATGCTGGAAATCCACATCGTAGGTCTCCCGCTTCTCGCCGAGTTTTACGTCCTGCCGTTGGTATGCGTCGTAGAAGAATTGCAGCGACCATTCCGAACTGGCCGACTGCACGTGCTTCCAGCGCAACAGCAGATTGTTTCCTTTCAGCGTATTGCCAAAGTCCTGGGGAATGGCGGCGGGCGGCGCCAACTGGATATAACGGGCGGAATAATCCGAATTCCCGTCGTAGGCATCGCCTTGCGCCGTAACCGCATCCCCGCCGGCCAGCGCCCAGTCCGCGCGGAAACCGGCGCTCTGCATGTTTCGCTGGTCGTGTGCGGTCGAACCGTCGTCGCGCGGAAAGTTGTCATAAGCGGAGTTCTTGGCATAGAGGCGGAAGTGACCGGTTCCCCCAATCTCGCCGCCGTAGCGCACCGTCCCCTGGCGCTCGTAATTGCCGGCGCCGGCACTCGCCAGCCCGCCCTGAGTTGCCGCCGCGGACTTGGTAGTGATGCTGATCACCCCGTTGACCGCATTCGCCCCCCACAACGTGCCGCCGGGACCGCGGATCACCTCTATCCTGTCGATGTCCTCCAGCACCACGTCTTGGGCATCCCAGTAAACGCCGGAAAAAGTCGGGGTGTACAGGGTGCGCCCGTCGAGTTGCACCAACAGCTTGTTGCTGTAACGTCCGCTGAAACCGCGGCTGCCGATTGCCCAGGTAGAGCCGTCGATCTGCGCCACCTGCAAACCCGGAGCCATGCGCAACAGCTCGGGGAGACTGGTCAAGCCGGAGAGACGGATATCTTCCTGGGTGATCACATAAACGGCGGCAGCCGCATCCGCCAACTTTTGCGCCTTGCGCCCCACCGAGGTGACTTCGACGCTCACATCCATCAACTGTTCCAGCGAAAAATCGGCGAGTTGCCGCACGCCATCTGCGGCAACCGCTGGAGCAACGGCAAGACAACACGACGCGAGGGAAGCCAGGAAAGCGGAAAGCGATAATGGACGCGGCATTCGGTGGTTATTGGCGTTATTTTTCTATGGGGTGGCACACGCTCATCGCGTGTGGGATTTCTGAAAAACGAGGGGATTATGCCACCGAATCCATTGCCTGGTAAGAGAGATGGTTGATGCAGGTCAACGGAATTGACATGTACCTGCTCGGCACGACGAGCCTGGCGTGAAAAAAAACGCCGCACGGTTTCCCGTGCGGCGTCGGTTTTCTGCGATTTAAGAAAGGGTTCTCCGGGCTAGCCCTTCTTGGCATGATCGCCGCCGGCCATGTGCTCGTAGAAGGCGAAACGCTTGTTGATTTCGCTCTCGTACTGCGCCAGCAGGCTGTCGTCCTGGCCCATCTGCTGCACCAGGCCGCGGAAGCGCGGTTCGTTCTTGATGAAATCCTGGTAGGACACCGAGGGTTTCGCCGAATCCATCACCAGCGGGTTCTTGCCCTCGGCGACACGGCGCGGGTCGTAGCGGAACAGCGGCCAGTGACCGGTGTTCACCGCCAGCTCCTGCTGCTGATGCTGCTTCGACAAGTCGAAGCCGTGCTCAACGCAGGGGCTGTAGGCGAGGATCAGCGACGGGCCGTCGAAGGATTCGGCTTCGAGGAAGACCTTCAGGGTGTGGATGTCCTTCGCGCCGTAAGCCACTTGGGCAACGTACACATGGCCGTAGCTCATCGCGATCTGCCCCATGTCCTTCTTGCCGGTGGGTTTGCCGGCAGCGGCGAATTTGGCGGTGGCACCCTTGGGCGTGGCCTTGCAGGCCTGGCCGCCGGTGTTCGAATAGACTTCGGTATCCAACACCAGGATGTTGACGTTGCGCCCCGAAGCCAGTACGTGATCGACGCCGCCGAAGCCGATGTCGTAGGCCCAGCCGTCGCCGCCGATGATCCACACGCTCTTTTTCACCAACGCATCGGCGATGCTCAGCAGGTTGCGCACTTCGGGCGTATCGGTCTTGGCCAGCTTTTTCTTCATCGCAGCGACGCGCTCGCGCTGCTGCTGGATGCCGGCTTCGTCGGACTGGTCGGCATTGCACAAGCCTTCCACCAGTTCCGCGCCGAGCTTGTCTTGCAGCTTGCGCACCAGCTCCCTGGCGAATTCGTTGTGTTTGTCGAGGGTCATGCGGAAGCCCAGACCGAATTCGGCGTTATCCTCGAACAGTGAGTTCGCCCAGGCCGGGCCGCGCCCGTCGGAGTTGGTGCTGTAGGGCGTGGTTGGCAGGTTGCCGCCGTAGATCGAGGAACAACCGGTAGCGTTGGCGACCACCATGCGGTCGCCGAACAACTGGGTGGCCAGCTTGATGTAGGGGGTTTCGCCGCAGCCGACGCAGGCCGAGGGAAACTCGAACAGCGGCTGCAACACCATCGCGCCCTTGATGGTGGAAATGCGCAGCTTGGTGCGGTCGAATTCCGGCAGCGTGAGGAAGTAATCGAAGTTGGCCTTTTCCTGATCGCGCAGCGCCGGTTGCGGCAGCATGTTGAGCGCCTTGTGGTTGGGGTCGGTCTTCGACACCGCCGGGCAGATGTCCACGCACAGTCCGCAACCGGTGCAATCCTCGGGCGCGACCTGGTAGCTGATGTGCATCCCGGCCTCGAATTCCTTGCCCTTGACCTGGACATGTTTGAACGTGGCGGGGGCGTCCTTGACCAGATCGGCCTGGAACACCTTGGAACGGATCGCGGTATGCGGGCAGACCAGCGGACACTTGCCGCAGAAGATGCACAGGTCTTCATCCCACACCGGGATTTCCAGCGCCAGGTTGCGCTTGTCCCAGATCGCGGTGCCGACCGGCCAGGTGCCGTCGGCGGGGATCATCGATACCGGCAGCAGATGGCCGCGCCCGGACATGATCTCGGCGGTGACGCGCTTGACGAATTCCGGCGCATGGGTGCCGACCGCATCGGGCATTTCGAAATTGCTGGTGGCTGCGGCAGGCACTTCCACCTGGTGCAAATTGGCAACGGTTTCGTCGATGGCGCGGTAGTTGCGCTCGACGATCTCCTTGCCCTTCTTGCCGTAGGTCTTCAGCGCGGCGGCCTTGATCGACTCGATCGCAGCCTGGCGCGGCAGCACCCCGGAAATCGCGAAGAAAGCTGTCTGCATCACAGTGTTGATGCGCGCCCCCATGCCGGTGGCTTTGGCGATCGCGACCGCGTCGATGGTGTAGAACTGGATTTTCTTGTCAATAATCTGCTGCTGCATCTTGCGCGTCAGGGTATCCCACACCTTATCCGGCGCAGCCGGCGAGTTGAGCAGGAACACCGCGCCTTCGGCGGCATGGTCGAGCATTTCGTAGCGCTCCAGGAAAATCGGCTGATGGCAGCCGATAAAGCCGGCTTCGTTGTTGCCGATCAGGTAGGACGAATGGATCGCCTTGGGCGAGAAGCGCAGGTGGGAAATCGTCGCCGCGCCGGCTTTTTTCGAGTCGTAGACGAAATAGCCTTGTGCGTAGAGCTCGGTTTCCTCGCCGATGATCTTGATGGTGTTCTTGTTGGCGCCGACCGTGCCGTCCGAGCCCAGGCCGAAGAACATCGAGCACATCACGCCCTTGCCCGCGTCGACGCGGTAGCCATCGTCCCAAGCCAGGGAGAGATGGGTCACGTCGTCGATGATACCGACGGTGAAGTTGTTTTTCGGGCTGTTGCGCTCCAGTTCGGCAAAGATGCCGTTGATCATGCCGGGGCGGAATTCACGCGAGGACAGGCCATAGCGCCCGCCCACCACGCGCGGCATGTGCGCAAACTCGGCACCGCCGGAGGTGAAATAGGTAGCAATCGCGGTGACCACGTCCTTATACAGCGGTTCGCCGTCGGCACCCGGCTCCTTGGTGCGATCCAGCACGGCGATGGTCTTGACCGTCCGCGGCAATGCGGCAAGAAACACCTCGGCGGCGAAGGGACGATACAGGCGCACTTTCAGCACCCCCACTTTTTCGCCGCGCGCGGTCATGTGCTGCACGGTTTCCTCGACCGCTTCGGCGCCGGAACCCATGATGATGATCACCCGCTCGGCATCCTCGGCGCCGACATATTCATACAGTTTGTAGTTGCGTCCGGTCAGTTCGCCGAATTTGTCCATCGCCGCCTGGACGATTCCCGGCATCGCGTTGTAGAAACGGTTGACGGTTTCGCGCCCCTGGAAATACACGTCGGGGTTCTGCGCGGTGCCGCGGATCACCGGTTTTTCCGGGTTCAGCGCGCGGGCGCGGTGCGCCCGCACCAGATCGTCGCTGATCATCGCGCGCACCACCTCGTGGCTGACCTGTTCGACCTTGGCGACTTCGTGGGAAGTACGGAAACCGTCGAAGAAGTGCATGATCGGGATGCGGGCTTCCAGCGTGGAAGCCTGGGCGATCAACGCCATGTCCATGGCTTCCTGCACCGAGTTCGACGACAGCATCGCGAAGCCGGTGGAACGCGCCGCCATCACGTCGCCGTGGTCGCCAAAAATCGACAGCCCCTGCGCCGCCAGCGAACGCGCCGCGACGTGCATCACGAAGGGCGTCAATTCGCCGGCGATCTTGTACATATTCGGGATCATCAGCAGCAGGCCCTGCGACGCCGTGAAGGTAGTCGTCAGCGCGCCGGTCTGCAAAGCGCCGTGTACCGTGCCGGCGGCGCCGGACTCGGATTGCATCTCGATCACTTCGGGCACGGTACCCCACAGGTTCCTGATGCCGTGCGCCGACCAATGATCGGAATATTCCCCCATCGGCGAAGACGGGGTAATCGGATAAATCGCGATCACCTCGCTGGTCAGGTGTGCGATATAAGCAGCGGCTTCGTTGCCGTCGATCGTAACCATGTGAACATGTGACATCAGGAACCTCTCGAAGTGTATTAGAACAACCAGATATATTTATATTCAGCGCCCGCTGCAAGCCGCCGCGGCCACCCGACGAAATTCGCATGTTATCTATATGACCTATATATTACAAGTATACGGAATACAAAAATAACGATGATTCCATCAAGAATTTCGATGCTTTCAGAGTAGCCCGTCAGCCGGAAACAACAAGAAAAGAATCGCATTGGCTTGATGATTGCGTTTGGCGACTGAAGAATAGTCCAGGCCAGGCAGGCGATACACAACGATACAAATACTCCCGCGTTACACAAATGCGGGATACAAACCCGTGCTTAAATCAACACACGACATTTTAATCAACCACTTCCCAGTCTTGTCGTTGATCGCCACGGCACCTCAGATCGAGACATTGGACGAAGGGTAAGCGGGATTCGAAGAATCCCAAGGGCAACCGGAATCCTGAACTATCCTTTAAGTCGTACCTCTTAATATGTAGTAAATTGCCTGGAGAACCAACATGAAACTGACCAAGACGATGGCCTGCGCTGTGATTGCGGCTATTCTGGCCGCAATCACAGCGCTGCCGGCTTCTGCGGATCGGCATCGCTGGCACGGCGACATCCGCTATTTCGACACCCGCGACATGGGACACTGGCGTGGCGGCTACTGGTACCACGGGCACCATGCCGGCGAACTGGGCTGGTGGTGGATAGTCGCCGGCGCCTGGTATTTTTACCCGACCCCGGTCTACCCTTATCCAGATCCTTACCTGCCTCCGGTCGTCGTGGTACAACCGTCCGCCCCTGCGATAACCCAACCGCCACCCGCGCCGATCGAGGCGCCGGCTCCCGTCCAGTATTGGTATTACTGCGAAGCGGCCAAGGCTTATTACCCCTACGTGCCGTCCTGCCCGAGCGGCTGGAAAGCAGTTCCGGCAACGCCGCCGGGCGTGCCGGCGAACTAAACGGAGGCCATCATGCGGAACAGAAAAATCATCGCAGCCTTGCTGCTGGGCACTCTGGCCGGCTGCGCCACCGCGCCTATCGGCCCGCGCGTCACAGTCATGCCAGCGCCGGGAAAACCGTTCGAGCTATTCGTGCAGGAAGAGCGCACCTGCCGGCAATACGCTGAGCAGTCGCTAGGCGCCAACCCCAACGATGTCGCCGCACAAAATCTTGCCGGCGGCGCAGCAGTCGGAACGGTGGTCGGCGCTACGATAGGCGCGCTGGCCGGCGGTCAGCGGGGTGCCGCGACTGGCGCGGCAGCCGGCCTGCTGTTCGGCAGCGCGGCGGGATCGAGCCAGGGCGCCTACTCGGCGCGCGATGCCCAGCGGCTATATGACATGGCGTACCAGCAATGTATGTACGCCAAGGGCAACCAGTTGCCTGGCTACGCCATCCAGCGCCTGCCGGCGGCACCGAGAATGGATACATCGCACCCGCCGCCGCCCAACCAGCCACCGCCTCATTGATTCCGCCCCTCTCCCACTTGCGGGAGAGGGGCGGGGGGAGAGGGAAGATATGCAAAAAAAAGGCTACCCGAAGGTAGTAATGCCGTTCACTTAAGCCAAGTGAACGGCATTTTTTTGGAATGAATCTTGCG
>CALMWM010000258.1 GCA_937873435.1 uncultured Gallionellaceae bacterium | reverse complement strand
AACCATGATCGTGACCGAATTCAGCCGCCATACCCAAGGTTTCCTTGTGGAAGATGTTGATCGCATCATCCGGGTCGATTGGGACAAGATTAAGCCTCCGCAGAATATGCTGTCGGGTAGCGAAGGGATGATTACCGCGATTACCGAACTGCCAGATGGTCGTCTGGTTTCCATTCTGGATGTCGAACAGATATTGGCGTCTGCTTTCGGTATCGAGCCGGTACCGGAGCTAGCTCCGGTAGAAATAACCAGAGATACGACTGTGTTTTTCGTTGACGATTCTGCTGTGGCGCGTAAGGAAATCGTTATGGTGCTGGATAAGCTCGGCGCAAAATATCAACAAGCAACCAATGGCCAGGAAGCTTGGGATCGTTTGCAGGGGCTTGCCAATCGCGCACAGCAGGATGGTGTCCCGGTTTCCGATCAAATAAGCGTTATTCTGGCCGATGCGGAAATGCCGGAAATGGATGGTTACGTGCTGGTCAAAAACATCAAGGGCGACCGGCGCTTCGATGGCATTCCCGTGGTTATGCATTCCTCGTTATCATCGGAAGCCAATCGGGATATGGGTAAGCGGGTTGGAGTTGATGCTTATGTGGCCAAGTTTGATCCGGCAGTGCTGGCGGACACCTTGCGCCCCCTGTTGCTACGTTGATCGTAGTACAATCTCACGCGATTTAGTTGGAGAGCGGAGTAGTTCATGCCTGACAAAAATATGAAATTCTTGGTGGTGGATGATTTTTCGACCATGCGTCGGATTATCCGAAACCTGCTGAAAGAGTTGGAGTTTACCAACGTTGATGAGGCTGAGGATGGTTTGATCGGTCTTAATAAACTGCGTGGCGGTAATTTCGATTTTGTGGTCAGCGATTGGAATATGCCCAACATGACCGGTATCGAAATGCTCCGGGGTATCCGTGCGGATACTGCGTTGAAACACTTGCCGGTGCTTATGGTGACTGCCGAGGCCAAAAAAGAAAATATCATCGAAGCCGCTCAGGCCGGTGCAGATGGCTACGTTGTCAAACCCTTCACGGCAGCGGTTCTGGAAGAAAAGCTCAACAAAATATTTCAGAAAAGGGGAATGTAGTGAGCAACGAGAACGGTGATTCTGATGAACTGGAAGCCCTTTTTGACAGTATTGTTGCCGCCAGCGGACCGGAGGAATCCGACGTTGTCGATGCCGAAGTAATCCAGGAAAAGGTAAGGCCGGTTGCAAAGCCGAAAAATGACGAGTCGGAAACCGTTTTTTCGCAGATCGGTCATTTGACACGCAAACTGCACGACACCCTGCGTGAATTGGGTTACGACAAGGCTTTGGAAAAGGCGGTTGAATCTATTCCCGATACGCGTGACCGCCTCGATTATATTGCTAAGATGACGGAGCAAGCGGCTGTGCGTGCGCTGACCGCTATCGAAATCGCCCAGCCTATCCAGGAAAAGCTCGAAGCTGAGGCTGACGACTTGGCTACGAAGTGGCAGCAGGTGTTCGACAATCAAGTTGATGTTGATGATTTTAAGAAATTGGCGGCGCATACCCGCGATTTTCTCAAAGGCGTACCGAGTCGAACCAAAGCCACCAACGCGCAGTTGATGGAAATTATGATGGCTCAGGACTTTCAGGACCTGACTGGCCAAGTAATCAAGAAAACCATTGATTTGGCGCAGCGTATGGAGCATGACATGTTGCAGCTTCTGATCGCAGCGACCCCCATGGACAAAAAAGCGGAGGTCGACGCCTCATTGCTTAACGGGCCGGTGATCAATGCAGCGGGGCGGGCCGATGTGGTCACGAGCCAAGCGCAGGTAGATGATTTGCTGGAAAGCCTGGGTTTTTGATTTAGACAAGTACGAAGAATGCCCGACTGGAGATAGCCATGAGCCATTTCGCTGGAATGGAAGAATTGTTGCAGGATTTTCTCACTGAGGCTGGTGAGTTGCTGGCTGACGTGGACAATAAACTGGTCGAGCTGGAAAAACGGCCGGACGACAAGGCGTTGCTGAACGACATCTTCCGAGGTTTTCATACCATCAAGGGCGGGGCCGGCTTTCTTAATGTTAACGAGTTGGTGGAGTTATGTCACCGAACCGAAAACTTGTTTGACAATTTGCGTACTGCTGAGTTGAGACTTACCCCGGAAATCATGGACGTGATCATGTCTTCTACGGGCGTGGTGCGTGACATGTTCGGTGCGTTGTCGCAATCGCAACTCCCAAATGCAACCGATCCTTCGTTGTTGCAGGCGCTCGATGCGGTGCTCTCCGGAAGCCACGTTGCCGTTCCCGTTCATTTGTCGAAGGCTGCGGCTCCAGTGCAAACGACTCCTGCTGACGGCGAGCCGGACTGGGATACCCTGCATCAGGCGATTACCGGTCAAGTGGTTGAAAAACAGGTGGAGCCAGCTACTGCCATTGCGCCGGTGGATGATATTCCTCCGCTTCCGTCGGCAATGATGCCAAGCTATGAGCCAAGTCCCCCAGCGTCTCGCGCAAAACCGGCCGCAATTCCTGTGCAGGTTGCCGCAAAAGAAACCACAATCCGCGTCGATACATCACGTCTCGATATGGTGCTCAACTTGTCCGGTGAGATTGGATTAACCAAGAATCGATTGACTTGTTTGCGCGCTAACATCCTTCAGGGTAAAACGGACAGCGACACTTTGAAAGCGCTGGACGAGGCGGTGAGTTCGCTCGATCTGTTGGTTGGCGATTTGCAGAACGCGGTGATGAAAACCCGTATGCAGCCGATTGGTCGGTTGTTCCAGAAATATCCCCGGTTGGCGCGCGATTTGGCGCGTCAGTTGGGTAAGGATGTTGAGTTGGTGATCACCGGCGAAGAAACCGAGATCGACAAGACCATGATCGAGGATCTGAACGATCCCTTGGTGCATTTGGTGCGGAACTCAGTGGATCATGGTGTGGAGAGTTCGGATGAACGCAGGGCTTGCGGCAAACCGACGAAGAGTCTGGTTAAGCTCAGCGCACAGCAGGCCGGCG
>CALMWM010000257.1 GCA_937873435.1 uncultured Gallionellaceae bacterium | reverse complement strand
AATCTGGACTACACCCGCAAGGAGGAAGTCACCGACCATCCGCAAAGCGGCGAGTATCAGATTTTCGACAAAGGCTATGTGGTGCTGCCCTCACAGGTAGTGGATCAGGCCGTGACGGTGGAATTCGAGGAGGCGTTGACCGGCAAACATTCCAAGTTCAATGCGACGATCCGGCAGAAGACGTTTTCGGTGGAGGAAGTGGCCGAGCAGCTTTACCAGCGGCTCAAGGGCATTGACCAGGAATCAGCCGACGCCGAAGACCCGGAAGACCGCACCGGCTACGCCAAACGATTCCCCCGCGAGAAGTGCACGGCCATCGTGGTGGAATCGTTGGAACAGGCCGGGATTACCGATGGGCGCATCACCGACGACAACCGACAGAAGTTCTTGCAGGCGCTGGGGCCGTTGCGCCGCAAGGGCACCAAGCGCGTGGTTTATGTGCTGTCGGCGGAGGCGCTGGTGGCGATTAACACTGCCACCCGGCAGGCGGAGAGTTGCAGCGCGGCAGAATTACGCCGTGGCTCGAAGACGGTTTTTTATACCGATGGCTGTATGGCGACGCTGACCGACGAGCAGCAGGAGTTTTTCGCGGAGGTGGCCGATCAATACGGCGATTTCTCCGGGTCACGCTTTCCCATCGCCAACCCGGCGGACTTCAAGACCCCGGTCAATCTCGCCATCGCCGATGCCGGCCCCGAACGGCGGTTCATGGGGATGCTGACGGATCGACAAAACGCCAAGCAGTTTGATGCGTGGCTGAAAAACGCGGCGATGAATTTCTACTCGCTCGAATACGCTTGGAAGAAAGGCGAACATCCCAAGCGCGGCGAGTTCAACCCGGATTTTTTCATCAAGCAGGGTGAGCGGATTTTCGTTGCGGAGATCAAGGATGAGGGGGAGATTTCCGACCCGTTGCCGGAAAACGTGAAGAAACATGAGTACGCCCGCGCGCACTTTGAGCGGCTGAATGACTGGCTGGAAAAAGGCGGGTTGCCAGTGCGTTACCAGTTCAACATGCTGGCACCGCGTGACTTCAATGCGTTTTTTCAGAAGTTGCGCGAGAGCGCATTGGCCGGGTTCCGTTCGCAACTGGATGTGGCGATGATTAACGCGGGAACTAAGACAGGGACGTAAACAACCGTCATAAGCAGCAATCATTAATCTATGATGGCTGACCCTGCGCGACATTCCCTTCGATGCCTGCGATTATAAAGAACTAAGTATTACCCCGTAACTTTGACAGGATCACGTCTTGGGAATCAAACCTAACAGTAACGGTCGGAACAAAAAACGCTCAACCGGCGCATGGGGCTACGTAAAACAGGGTTTTGTCAGCTTGCGGCATCAACTTCGTTTGATGCTCCCAACTCCCGCAAATGCAATGCGATATTTCGCGGTCAATTTCACCTTTCTTTACCGAGTGGTGGGGGCGGCTATTGCGGGCATTCCACCTGTGGCTCTCACTAGCTACTACCAGGTGCAAAAGTTCTCCGACGAGTTTCGCAGAGACTGGCCTGCGATTGCCAATTTACTCGACAACCACGTTCTGATCGGCTGTCTGGCGGGCGGTGTGTGGATATTTTTTATTATGTGGTTACGGCGATTCTTGATGTCGTTTGTCGAACCGTCACCGCCCGGATGGGAAGCCGCGCCATCCGTGATATTGAAAGCTATCGACAACATTGTGGGGGCAAAACAGCAGCGCTTCTCTGACTTTCTGAAAAAGATGGGTAACGCTTCGCCCCCTCCGTCGACGGGCGACATTTTTTCATCAATCACCCAGCCCACAAATCAAATTTCGGAGTTGGTTAAAGGGATTTATTCCACATTTGACGTGCTCCTGCGCGGCACGCTGCCGTCAAAGCGCTTCACCTTGAAAACCAATCTGGCCGTTATCAACGGCGATGGAAAGATTGTGGCCATCCAGTATCACTACCCAAGCAATCTTCCAGTCAGGTCATCTATTGACGCCTTGAACAAGCAAAATTCGACGATTCGGCGTGCCGTCATTGCCAAGAAACCCATCGTAATCGAAAGTACGCTGGCAGAAGCGGAGAAGCCGAAGCCCCGATTTGTCGTCACAAACCCGGCATATTCTAAGGAAGATGGCTCCTTGATATGCTATCCCGTATCACTTGAAGGCATTGACAGCGTAGTGTTTGTGCTGTCAGTATACGCGGATGTTCCTGGCGCATTCAAACCCAAGCATCTCGATGCTTTCAAGCAGGTTATTGAACCATTCGCACTTCGCCTCAAACTTGAGTATGCATTGCTGGCTATGAAGGAAGGGAGCCCAACATGAATGCCGTTACAAAGCAGCAACTCATGGAAAAAGTAATTAACGCCATTGAGCGAGACAGTCGATCCAGCCAAACTTCCAATGCAGGTCAACTGAAGCGAGAGAGTGAGCGCCTGGCAGGGGAGGTACGCAAGGTGGAAAGCGCTTTTCAACGTGTCGCACAAGATGAAAAGGCGTATCGCTGAAATCTTGACCGCTCAGTCACGGCGCTTGCAAGAGAACCGCAAGCCCCGCGCCATCGCTACACCGTCGCAACCTGACAAAGCGCCGAAGGCATAAAACCGCCATCGGCTTGCCGCTCTAGCCAAGTT
>CALMWM010000256.1 GCA_937873435.1 uncultured Gallionellaceae bacterium | reverse complement strand
TACTACCCAAAGCCCTCCTCGCGAGGGCTTTGGCGTTTCTGACGGCTATACAAATTTATCAGATATTCCCGGCGGGGTACAACGCGCCTATCCGGCTGCTGCAAGCAAACCGGCTTGCGGTCATTACCGCTTGCCGAACAACTCGTGCCGCGCCGCGTGGCTAATCGCGATTACAGCCGGGTGAGTAAGTTTGCGCTCCACGGAGATGGCGTAAAACTGTTCGATTACCTCCTCGGTCGAGCCGACACTGATCAACCCATGCTGGGCCACCATTTGGTCGGCAATGGCGGTGGGGACAGGGAAAAAACCTACGCCAGCTTGACCGAATGCGGTCATCAGCGCACCGTCGTCGAATTCACCGACGATGCGTGGACGTATATTTTGATCAGCAAACCAGCGTGTCAGTCTGGGGCGCGCGGCCACCTCTTCGCCCGGCAATAATAGCGGAGCGCCTTCCAGCAGGGCCGGAAAACTACCGGAGTAGCAGGCGGCCAGTTTTTTGGTGGCCAAAAAAGTAAGGCCGCATTCGCCTAGAAAATGACTGAATCCGCGCACATCGACAGAGTTCGGCATGGGGCCGTCGGCGATTACGATGTCCAGCCTATGCACCGCCAGTTCTGCCAGCAGGTCGGTGACTTTGCCTTCCCGGCAAATCATGCGCGGCGGGTCGGCAAGCTGCATCGCCGGTTCCAGCAACTGGTAGGCGACCGACTTTGGCACCGCGTCGGTCACCCCCACCCTGAATTGCAATGGACGTCCGGTGGGGCTGTGATGCAAGGTTTCCTCCAACTCCTGCCCCAACGCGAAGATCTCGTCGGCGTAACCCAGCACCAGCCGCCCGGCCTCGGTCAGTTCGAATTGCCGCCCATTGCGGTTGAATAATTTCTCGCCCAGCACATCCTCGAACAGGCTTAACTGGCCGCTGACGGTTTGCGGGGTAAGATGGAGGCGTTCGCTGGCGCGGGTCACGCTACCGGCCTTGGCTACTGCCCAGAAATAATGCAGATGTTTATAATTCAGCGTGCCCACAAGATTCGGTTTTCTCGAATGAAAAATCAATTATATTCGACTTTTTGTGATGAACGGGAGAGGTTACAATCACTCCAAGTAATTTTGCATCATTTCAACAGGAGGAATTCGCATGAACACTATCCGCTCGATCGACCAGGCTTTGCCGGGCCAAGTGGCATCAACGCTGGCCACCAACAAGATGATACGCAACACCTATATGTTGCTGTCGATGACGCTGCTGTTCAGCGCGTTGACCGCAGGGGTTGCGGTGGCATTGAAGCTGCCGCATCCAGGTATGATCATCACTCTGGTAGGTTATTTCGGCCTGTTGTTCCTTACCACCAAATTCCGCGATAGCGCGGTGGGTCTGGGCTTTGTGTTCGCGCTTACCGGCTTCATGGGCTATACCCTTGGGCCTATCGTCGGCCACTACCTGGCTTTGCCCAACGGTGGCCAGATCGTGATGACCGCGATGGGGATGACCGGCGCGATCTTTCTCGGCCTCTCCGGCTATGCCTTGACCAGCCGCAAGGATTTCAGCTTCATGGGCGGCTTTCTCGCGGTAGGCATCCTGGTGGCTTTCCTGGCGGGACTCGGGGCTATCTTCTTCGAAATGCCCGGCCTGTCGCTGGCGGTTTCGGCGATCTTCGTGCTGCTGATGTCGGGTCTGATCCTGTTCGAGACCAGCAACATCATTCACGGCGGCGAAACCAATTACATCATGGCGACAGTCACGCTGTTCGTGTCGATCTTCAACCTTTTCACCAGCCTGTTGCACCTGCTCGGCTTCATGAGCAGCAGCGACTAACCCGACGATTATTCTGGAGATCAAGCCATGAAGCGCATCGTCCTGTTTCTCGCCACCAACCTCGCCATCGTCCTGGTGCTGTCGCTCACCATGAAGTTGCTCGGGGTGGAGCCTTACCTCAACCAATCCGGGCTGAATCTC